>FR890531.1:8831-37802 GCA_000433415.1 Clostridium sp. CAG:448 | reverse complement strand
GGATAACCTGTCCCTCACCGCCGAGACGGAAGCTGCCGACAATGCCGCCAAGACCCCAGTTGCCGTCTCCGCCAACGGTTCCCGCATTGTAGCAGTTTTGCACAACTGCCTTCGCACCGTTTTCTTTCCAGCGGTTCGGTCCGACCTGACCGACGATGCCGGCACCGGTATACCGCGCGTTGATCATGCCGTGGTTGGAGCAGTTTTCAAAGAAAACCGTTGCACCGTCTTCCACTTCCCCGATGATTCCGCCGATTCCCCAAAGTCCGGTCAGCGTTGCATAGTTGTGACAGTTTCTCACCGTTACCGTCGCGCCGGAAACCACCTCGCCCGCGATGCCGCCGATAGAATTGTTATATGCACCGCCGAGATTTCCGCCGGCGATGGTCAGGTTTTCGATCACGGCTCCGTCACCCAGTCTGCCGAACAGTCCGCAGACATTGTACGTATGACTGTTGAGATTCCAAACAGCATAGCCGCTTCCGTCAAAATGTCCGCAAAAACCGCCGGTCGTGCTGTCCGCAATCGCCTGCCAGTCCGCGATATTCTTCATATTGATGTCCTGCGTCATACGGAAGTACACACCGGTTGTCTGCATTTTCTTGAAGTAGCAGTAGTAACGCAGATCCGCAAGATCATCCGCTGTTTCGATGAGATACGGATCATCCGCTGTTCCTTCTCCCTTCCAGGGCATCCGCTCACGTACCTCGATGGTCAGCGCAATTTTCAGAACGCCGTACATGACATAAACCGTATCGTCGCCAAGCGCAAGTTCTCCCGAAGCAGAGAGTTTATACCCACTGAGGGCCTCGGAATGCCCGTCGCTGTAAAGTGCGGTGACTTCCATTCCTGCGGGGTCAAAAACCTCGCCGGCATAATAGCGCACCTTGTCCGGTTTCTTTGTCACCGAAATTGCCGTGATATAGGGCGTATCCGTATCCAAAGCCTGCTCGCCGCCGACCAGTGCGATGGCGGACGCAAGCGCGGAATAGTTCCGCACATAACGGCGCTCCGCCTGCGGAACCGCACGGAACAGCTCCAATGCCGTCTTCAGCTGCGCCTTGTATCCCGACAAAGCAGGATCGTTTGCCGCTTCAATCGCCGCACTTACCGCCCGGATGGCATCCGTTGTTTCCGCGGACGGATCCTGACGCATATCGTACAGGGTCCGCATGCCGTTTTCAAACCGCCAATAGGACACCAGCGCGTAGGTTGCCTGATCGTTTGCCATGGAATTCCATCCACCGTTTGCAGTGTGGCAAAAACCGCCGTCCGGCAATAAGAACTGCAACATACCGTCCAGAAGTGTCTTACCGTTACGGGTGATGAAGCGCTCATCCTTTGCCGGATCAATTCCCACCGCGCAAAGTGCCACTACAACCTGTGCAACGCTTTCTACATTGTCTGTTCCCCATGATGCAAATCCGCCGTTCTGATTCTGCATCGTACCGAGGAGATCCAGCGCCTCATCAATACACTGACGCACGGTCTTGGAAACCTCGGTTTTGCTGTTTTCATTGACGTAAGTATAAACCGTGTCGTCATTGTAATACGGCGCCAGCGCCTGAATTGCCATTGCGGTAATGTCAACGTCAGACCGACTTCCGTATCCGCCGAGCACCCAGCCGCCGTATGCATTCCCCTGAACGCCGTCCGTCAACTGCATTTTCAAAATCTCGGTAATGAAGGTTTCTCTCGTATATTTCGCGTCCGCCGGAACCGGATACATACCGGTATCCATGGCGATAAGCCCCCAGATCCATCCGTTGATCCCCTGCGTACCGGGTCCTGCTTTCAGCATATTATTGTAACTGCCGTCCGCAATCAGGTTGATTGGGTTCCCCTGATAAATACCGAAATCCGCGGGATCTCCGCCCAGAGCCGCAATTGCCACAACCGCCCGGTGCCACTCGGTGGCTTTGGCACTGTGTAAAATGCCCGCATTTTCCGCATAGGTCTTCTCGATATATGCCCGCATGGCAGCGAGATAATCGCCGTATCCGGTGCCGTCATCAATCAGATATGTATAGGTTCCGTTGTCCCAATAGCCGAAGCGACCCATGGCAAGCGCCATCCAGTCTGTCGCCGTTGAGCTTGCGCCGGAAAGAAAGCCTTCATTTCCGAGCAGCGTACCACTCACGCTGTTTTTAGCCTTTGCGCTGTTCACTGCCGCCTTGATGTATGCAGCAAGCTGTGCCGAAAGTTCCGTTCCTTCCACAAACGCAGGACGTACCGGCGTATCCGTTGAAACGGAGGACTCCCATTTGAGGCAGGGCAGGGTCTCGCCGTCCGTGAAGGCATCCCCAAGCAGCTCGGCAGAAAGCGTCTCAACTTCCGTTCCCTTGCTATCGGCGCCGGTACCGCTGAGATAATAGCAATTGGTATTGGTGCCGCGGGTTGCGCCGATGACCGCACCGATGTTATTGTTATTCCCTGCAGCGTCCTTGACCGTTCCCGCATTGTAGCAGTTCTTCAGTTCGGGCGATGCCGCCTTGTGACCGCCGCTTACACCGCCAACGGTAGCGGGGCCCGTCACGGTTCCCGCATTATAGCAGTTTTCCACAACACCGGCTCTCCAGTGCTGTCCGGTCACACCGCCGATATAGCCAATGGTACCGGTGACATTTCCCTTGTTGTAACAACCGCTGATCGTGCAGTCACCGTTGACGGATCCGACAACACCGCCAACATTGGTCCCGCCGGAGACAGTTGCCTCATTGCCGCAGTCCGTGACCTTTCCGGCAGTCAGCTTTCCGACGATGCCGGCGACATTGGAAGTACCGTTCACCTCGCCGCAGACAACCAGATTTTTAACCGTTCCGCCGTTCACGTCCCCGAAAAAACCGACCGACGATCCGGACGCGATATACAGTCCGCTGATCACATGATTGTTTCCGTCAAATGTTCCCTTGAACGAATTGGCTGATGTGCCGATTGCCGTCCAGGGGTTGCTTTCTCCCCCGAGCATAATATCAGCACTCAGCGTGACCGTTTTTCCCTCGTACGTATTTCCGCCGTTAACCGCTTTCGCAAATGCCTGCAGTTCGGCAAGCGTGCCGATCGTAAGATCGGCCTCCTGCGCACTTACCGATACGGTAGCAGGAATCACGGACAACAAAAGCAGGAATGCCAGAAATCCCGCCAGCAGTTTGTTTCTCTTCCGATTCATTCTTTAACCTCCTCAAAAGTTTGCTATTCTTACAGTTGACAAATTGTCACACCTCGCGTACTCCCGGCGACCATACCTCCCGCCAGATGGCACTGTTCCGACCGGACCATATCTCTGATTCCCCCTTCCATGCAAAAAGCGTCCTCCGCACTCTCTGAGCAGAAGACGCAGCACGTACCGAAGCGCTACACGACAAGACCGGGATCTGAAGCAATACAAATCAAAACCCCTCGCCGGAATTTCTTCGGTTGCACGCTCCTCACCCGAGACATGTGGAACCTGAAAAATACGGCGGCATCCTGACTTATGATGTGGACATACCCACAAGAGCATCCCACAGGGACTTCGCCCCATGCCATGCCTTTTTCAAATACAGTAATGGCGGTTGTTCCGGAATTGAACCGGATTTCCTTTTCATTTACTCAGCTTACAACTTTTCAAACCGTATCTTTCTCCGCTATTTAATTCCGTTTCAGTATAACATATTCTCCCCGCACTGTCAACCGTTTTCTCTGAAATTGCGCAGATTTGCGCTACCAATCATTGATGCCGAAACGCAGAAAAAGCGCCACTCCGTTACACTTCGTGACGCTTTTCCCGGGCACCCATCAGGCAAAACAACTCCGAATGATGCCCGACGCACTTTTCTCAGGGCGTTTTATCAAAGCCGACCCTTTTTATTGTACGGATACAGCCCATTTGCGATTCATCAGTTTCCCGTGTACTGGGACAGCGGGCGGAAGAAATCCGCGTACCGCGACCAAGTGCTCCGGTAGGTACCGATCACCTCGTCCGGCACATAGATGAAGGGAGGGACGGTATCCTTATAGTTGGTAAACAGCACCATATCCGTCGGCACCAACATCACATCCAACACGAATGTTTTCAGATTCGGGTTGCTTTGGAAACAGGAACCGTCAAATTTCATGTCGGTTATCCCTGTTTCCGGATCTCCGCCGTAACTGTGTGCGAAAACAACCTTCTCCAATGCGGGCATCTCACAGCACGAACGTGTTCCGAAATGACGCAGGCTGGCAGGAAAATACAGCTCCTCGATATACGGGTGATAAATCATTGCCTCGTTGCGCAGAGTCGTAATGCCTTCCGGAATAACCAGCGTCACCTTTTCGGTGCGTCCCTCTGTTTCAAACAACTGCTTCCCGTACCCAGCGGACACCCACTCCAGAATGATGTAGCCGTCTGCCAATTCCTCATCGGAGATATAGCGGGAATAGATGACACCCTTCATGACCGGATCCTCTTTGAGGTAGGGGTTTCCCTCACAAACGGTCAGCATCAGCGAAGGGCATCCCTTGAAGGAAAGCTCTACACCATCCAGACCGCCGATATGACGCACATTCTTCGGCACATTGACCCGGAGCAGATTGGTGCAACCGTTTGCCATCATGCTGGAAAAGGCGGTAATGGTACAATCCGGATGGAAATAGATCTCGGTCAGGGATGTTGCGTAAAACAGGATAGACGAACCCATCGTTGTCAACGTGGATGGGAAAGAAATGTACTGCAACTGTTTCGCATACTGGAACGCGTTCCACTTCACGACCTGTACTCCCTCCGGCAACTCAATCCGCTCAACCCCGGAACGGCAGAACGCACTGCCACCGATTGTGGTCAGATTGGATTTGCCCGACTCGTTGGTCAAAAAGTTCACCGTTTTCAGATTGGTACATTGATAGAAGGCATAATCATCAATCAGATTGCAACTGGCAGGAATGGTCACTGTAGTCAGCTTGGTGCAGTTGTAGAAGGCATATTTACCGATCGTACGGTACTCGGAGTTTCCTGCCATCGTCAACTCTTCCAGCTTGACGCAGTATGCAACCAACCCTTCCGGAATGCTTTCCAGCTTGCACTCCAACGTCAACCGGCGGAGCTTCATAACCACATACCGGTAAGCATCGTTTCCGCTGACCAATTGATAACCGCCGTATTCCTTCTCGTAGAACGCTTTGATCGCAGCAACTTCCTCCTCGGACAGGTCATTCAGGTCAATCGGGATTCCGTCTTCATCGGAGTAATAAGTCGTGATATTATGCGGCGTAATGCAGATGTACAACGCCGTAACATCGGAGACGGTACTCCAGCTTAACCGGTCCCCTGTGGTTCCGCCTGCAGGCGTTGCGGCAGAGAAGGCATAAGCCCCCAGGTATGTAACCGATGCCGGCACCGTCACCTCAGTTAAACCCTCACAGTTGCCGAATGCGCACATACCGATATAACGGAGCACCCCATTTTCCGGGAACTTCAACGTGGAAATCCGCCAGGACGATTTGAACGCGTAATCTCCGATACGCTCCAACTTGGAGCACGCGGAGAAATCCGCCTGCGTCAGCACCTCACAGCACCAGAAAGCATAGGTGCCGATATAGGTCAGATCCTTTGAAAACGTCATATCCTTCATAGCGGAGCAGCGGTAAAAAGCATAGTCACCAATCCGCTCGATGTTGCACTCGCCGTCCTCAAAAATCACTTCCACAAGTTCCTTGTCTCGGTAAAAGGAATAATCTCCGATCAGACGATAGGTCTTGGGGATGAACACGCGTTTGAAGGAAACATAGGAGCTGTCGAATGCAGACCCCACCGTTTTGGAGAATGCCGCCCGATCGTGTGTACCGTTAATGGTCCCGATAATGGTAATTCCCTCATAGGAATCCGGCAGAACCAGCGTGCCAGACTCATCCAGCAAATCCGTACCGGAAACATTGGTGTAATTGTCATATCTGCCGATCAATAGCGCGCTGTGTTCCGCATCCGCCCACTCAAAACCAAAATAGCAATGCCGCCACTTTGCATACAGCGTAATTTCCTCGGTCACTTTATCGGTATCCGTTTCCCACGGGTTCAGACACTCCGGCTCCCGATACCAGCCAAGGAAAATGTGCCCTTCCTTTTGCATATCCGGCGTATTGGAAAAGTCCGGCAGTGTCAGCAGCGATCCCTGCTCGTAACCAACCGTCGCCACTACGTGATTGTAGGTGTTCATCAGATCGCTGTTGAAGCTGTACAGGTTGTTATTGAAGTGTACCCGAACGCCTTCTACCCACAACGCATGCAAAACAACCGGGGTATTCCCCATCCGGTATACATCGCCTTCATAGTAGGTCTTGCGCCCGTCCGTCCATCCGCTGAAAATATAGTCGCCGTTCGTATAGGGCATTCCCTTGACCGTAAAACTTTCCCCGGAGGTGCACTCGCCGCCTTCAATACTACCGCTCACACCTTCACCGAGGTCATAGGAGTACGAATAGGTTCCGCGCCACATCGCGGTAAATGTCACATTGCTTTTGATCTTTCCGTATGTCTCGCCCGGACGATAGGTAATCGCGCCGTCCGACCAACCGTCAAACAGGAAACCGTCCGGAACCGTCCCGATCTCCGGGAGCGCGTACTCTTCGTTCCGCTTAATATACACACTCTCCGGCATCCCGGCTTCCACACCGCCGTTTGCAAACGTGATGCGATACCCGACTGCCCACCTTGCCGTCAGCGTCAGCGGCTCTGTTACGGACAGAGAAAAATCATACAGCTCTCCGCCGACTGTATACCAGCCGTCAAACCAGCGACCCTCGACAAACGGATCCTCTACGCGTTCGACCGGCTGTCCCACCGGGACGGTCACGACGATATTCTCGCAGGAGTCGTCATTGCAATCAAACGTAACCTGCACGGTTTCGGTCGGATCCGAAGGTTTGGTGTCCTCCGTCACAGTCGTTGTCTCCTCTTCTGACGTCTCGGCGGACGTTTCTTCGGAAGACGTTTCTTCGGAGGTCGACTCCGATGTATCCGCAGAACTCTCGTCGGCGGTCGTTTCCTCCTCGGTAACAGAGCCGGTGTCTCCGGATGCTGTTGACGTATCTGCTCCGTCATCCGGTGTTCCCGTGCAGGCACTTGCGCAGACACAGACAAACACCAACAGGGCAGACAGCATAAGAGCTGACAGCCACAATAAGTTTCTTTTTTTCATGTGAATTATCCCTTTCTTGCGGTAGCGCCGCTGTCACCGCAACCAAAGCCACACCAGCACCGCCGCCAGCACAAATGCCGCAACGACGGTAATCAGGCGCGGTAAATTGATCGACATATACGCCCGCGTGGCGGCACGCCGTTCCCGGGAAGTCATCTCCGCCTGCCGGTCCGCGTCCGGTTCTCCGTCACCTGCGAAGTTGCCGGTCTGCGCCGTGGACGGAGACTCCGGCTTGTACCACGGCATTCCCTCCACGTTCATGTTGCAAAAACTTCTGCCGTCGTCCTGCGCCGTCGGCTTTTTCGGTTTCCGCTTCATGCTTTTTTACGGGTCTTTGCAGACTCCGCCCCGGTCTTTGCCCCGGCATCCGCGCCGGAGGCAACCTGATTGTACAGGTGGCATGCAACAAAATGCTCGCCGCCCATATCCCGGAAAACAGGCTTCTCCCGTTTGCAAATCTCCATGCACCGATCGCACCGTGTGTGGAACTTACAGCCCGCAGGCGGATTGGCAGGACTGGGAATATCGCCCTGCAGAATAATACGGTTCATTTTCTTGCGCGGGTCAACATTCGGAACAGCAGAAAACAACGCCTGCGTATACGGGTGAAGCGGCTTTTGAAAAATGTCCTCTTTGGCGCCTTTCTCAACCATACTGCCCAGGTACATGACCCCTACGTCATCGGAAATGTGCCGCACAACCGAGAGGTCGTGAGAGATAAACAGATACGCCATTCCCTTCTCTGTCTGGAGCTTCTTGAGCAGGTTAATGATCTGTGCCTGAATGGACACATCCAGCGCCGAAACAGGCTCATCACACACCACAAAATCCGGTTGGAGTGCCAATGAGCGTGCAATACAGATACGCTGACGCTGACCGCCCGAAAATTCATGCGGGTAACGGCTGTAATAGTGCGGCTGAAGTCCGCACTGATCCATTACATCCAGTACATACTCCCGCACCTGCGATGCGGGGACAACCTTGTGGTAGGACACCGCCTCACCGATGATCTCACCAACGGTCAGACGCGGAGACAGCGAAGAGTAGGGGTCCTGGAAAATCAGCTGCATCCGGGTGCGCATTCCCTGCATCTCACGCTTACCGAGACGATTGATATCCTGTCCGTCGAACAGAATCTCACCGCCGTTATTGGAATGCAGGCGCAGAACCGTACGCCCCAGGGTGGTCTTTCCGCAGCCGGATTCCCCGACAATACCCAACGTCTTGCCCGCATCCAACGTAAAACTCACATCATCCACCGCACGTAGATACGCATGCGGGCGACCGAATAAGTCCAGTTGGAGCGGAAAATATTTTTTAAGATTCCGGACGACCAAAAGTTTCTTTTCGTCCGTACCCGTCTGTTTCGTCTGGTTCATAGTCACGATTCCTTTCCTGCGTATCGCCAGCATGCGACCCGATGTGTCGGTGACACCTGCACATATCCCGGGTACTTGCCCGTGCACGCCTCACAGCGCATATTGCACCGGTCGCGGAAAAAGCAATAGTCCGGCATATCGATCGGATTGGGAACCGAACCGGGAATACAGTACAGCTCCGCGCCGTCATCGTCAATGGACGGACGGGATTTCTGCAAACCGATCGTATACGGGTGCAAAGGATTTTCATAAATTTCGTACACCGTTCCGGTTTCGATGACACGTCCGGCGTACATCACCACCACATAGTCTGCCATCTCGGCAATCACGCCCAAATCATGCGTGATCAGCATCACGGATCCGCCCGTCTTTTGTTTCGCCTTGCGGAGCAGATCCAGAATCTGCGCCTGAATGGTCACATCCAGCGCCGTCGTCGGCTCGTCCGCAATGATAAGACGCGGGTTGCATGCCAAAACCATTGCAATCATGACACGCTGACGCATGCCGCCGGACAGTTCGTGCGGGTATTTCTCGTATACCTGCTCCGGCATGGCGATTCCGGTCAGCGTCAACATTTCAATACTCTTGGCACGCGCCTGTTCCCGTGTGGCGTCGGGAACATGGCACAGCACCACCTCGTCCAACTGGTTTCCGATGGTAAACACCGGATTGAGGGAGGTCATCGGCTCCTGGAAGATCATTGCGATCTCCCGTCCGCGCAGCTTCCGCATCTCGGAAAGCGGCATTTGGGCAATGTCGTACACCTTCTCCTCGGTTTCATAGCGGATATATCCGTCTTCATCCCTCTCGTATACCGGACGCGTCTCGGTTTTTCCGTTTTTGAGTGTCACGATTTCGGTCGCATCGGTCCCGTCCGGATTCTTAACAAGCCGGGGGATGAACTTTCCGGCGGCGTCCTTTTTATAGCTGCTGGCGCGGAACCGGATGGAACCGGAGACAATCTGTCCCTGCGGTGCCTGCAAAAGCTGCATAACCGACAGAGCCGTCACGCTCTTTCCGCATCCGGACTCGCCCACCACGCCGACAACGGAATTCTTCGGGATCGAATAGGTCACGCCATTTACAGACTTGACCACGCCGCTGTCGGTGAAGAAATAGGTATGTAAGTCGTCAATTTCCAGAATGTTTCCGTCATCCTGCATATGCGCGGTGTATTCGCTCTCGGCGACATGACGTTTTTTGCGTGCCTCCAGCTCCGCAATCTGGCGGGCATTCTCGGCAGCAACCCGGCGGGATTCCCGCGCGGTCAGATAATGTGTCTTGTCCTGTTTCTTCATGTCGCTCACCTCTTCATTTTGGGATCGAAGGCATCCCGCAGTCCGTCACCGATAAAGTTGAAGGACAACACCGCCAGCACAATCAGGATTCCCGCAGGAACCCACAGATTCGGGTAATCCCGCATAATCAAGGGCGTATTGGTCGCAGAGCTGATCATAGAGCCCCACGCCGCCTTTTCATACGGCATTCCCAGTCCGAGGAAGGACAACGTGGATTCCATCAGAATCACGCCTCCCAACCCCAGGGTCATAGAAACAATCAATTGCGGCATCACGTTGGGCACCAGATGACGGAATATTTTCCGTCTGACCGGCATTCCCAGTGATTCTTCCGCCAACATAAATTCCTGCTCCCGCAGGAACAGAATCTGACCGCGCACCAGCCGGGCAATTCCTGTCCAGCCGATCAGCGTCAGCGCAAACATCAAATAATAAATCCGCAGGTCGGCACTGACGTTCCAGCTATCCAACAGCGCCCCGACGATGATCAACACCGGCAAGGACGGCAGACAGGTCAGCACATCCACCACTCGCATGATAACGTTATCCACCCAGCCGCCGAAGTAGCCGGACAGTCCCCCCAACAGCACGCCGATCAGTGTTTCCACCAACACAACGACAAAGCCGATGGTCAATGACACGCGACCGCCGCACATCAGGCGGGTCAGTACGTCACGCCCTTCCTCGTCGGTGCCCAGCAAATGCTCAGAGCTGACCGGCGCATAGCGATTGACTTCCTGCATTTCCACATCGTAATAATTATAGGTTTTTCCGTCCTCACCGACAAAAGTCCGCGTGTTTACATTGCCCACTTTGCCGCTGCGGTCCACCTCTCCCTCTCCCCATCCGGTAAAGAACGGACCGAAGAAAGAGACGGCAAACAGCACGCACAGCGTCACCACGCCGAACATGGAGAGCTTGGAACGGAAGAACCGTTTGAGAATCATCCTGCCGGGCGTAAGCGACCGCGCCTCAAACGCAACCTCCTCTGTCGGCGCACCGGCAGGGACGGCATTCTGTGTATCCGTAATCTGACTGTTATTCATGCACTCACTCCTATTCTTCAGCGATTGATCTTGACACGCGGGTCAACGACCATATACATGATATCCGCCAGCAGGGTACCCAGCACAGTCAACACGGCAAGAAACATATTGTAACCCATGATGAACGGCACATCGCCGGAACGGAGGGCGGTATATGCCATGTTGCCGATTCCCGGTATGGAAAATACCTGTTCGGTAATCATAGCGCCGCCAAAGAGACTGGCAATCAGACCTGCCAGCATAGTAACCAACGGAATGGAAGAATTGCGGAAAGCATGCTTATAGATAACCGTCCGCTCGGACAGACCTTTGGCACGCGCCGTACGGATATAATCCGCGGAAAGCACCTCCAGCATGTTGGTACGGGTATGGCGCATCAGTCCGCCGATGGAGAGGATAACCAGACAGATCATCGGCAGAATCAGATGCTTGCCCATGTCCAGTATCTTACCGAACGTATTGCCGGTCCAGTCCGTCGAGGCATCCACAAGCCCTTGCAGAGGCAGCCACCCGAGATTAACCGCAAACACCTTCATCAGAAGTGCCGCCAGGAAGAAGGAAGGCAAGGAAACACCGATCATGGCGATGACCGTCACAGTGTAGTCAATGACCCCATACTGGTGCGTTGCCGCCTTGATACCGAGCGGGATGGCAATGGCAAACTGCAGAATGGTTGCAATGAGAGACAGCGTAAAGGAGACCCACATATTCCGGGAGATCGCCTCCGCAACCGGCATTTCATACTGAAAAGAGGTTCCAAGGTTGCCGTGCAACAGGTTGCCCAGCCAACTGAAGTAACCCTTCAGAATACCGAGAAAAGAGTTGTCGGACAGTCCGTACAGCTCGCGGATATATTCAAAGTCAGCCTCACTCAGTGCGCCGGTACTCATCTTGTCTGCGAACTTCTGCGTCACGTAGTCCATCGGCATCAGCCGAACCAGGAAGTAAATGATGACCGACACGCCGAACAGCACGATTATGGCGTAGAACAGTCGTTTGACGATATATTTTGCCATTCAATTTGACACCTTTCTTGCAAAATTGAGCAGGCGTTTGCACAGAACCGCCGGCGGCGCCTGCCACGACTGAATCATGGCAGGCATCGCAAACAACAGTTCCTGAGGCGCAACATCACCGCAAGCTCAGGTTCCAGATTTCGGAAAGCGGTCCGTTGTAGGGCGTGATCTCCTTGGGCAGAGAGTTGATATCCACGACAGTCTTGTCGATAATGTACATATCCTTTCTCTGATAGGTCGGCAATTCCACACACAGCTCCATCACCTTATCCAATGCCTGGGCATAAATTTCCTTACGCCGCTCGATATCGGTGGTGGCACGTCCCTGCTCGATCAGGTCGCTCAGGTCATCGATAATGGCGCGCTCCTCGGAAGATCCGTTCTGGAGCAGCCAAGGATAACCCCAGTTGTTGACAGAGGTTGCCGTGGACTTCTTGTGATAGACCTGATACATATCCGGGTCAATGGTGGAAGACCATGCGGCAGCCCATACGGTCAGCGTACCGCCTGCCAGCTTGACCAGCGCGTTGGGGTCGTTGACGATGTTGATTTTGAATCCGCACTCTTCCAGAATGCCCTTTGCTTTCTCGAAGGTAGAGTAGGCAGGGTGGTTGATGCTCTCGCCTGCCAGTGTGAAGGTGAACTCCAGACGCAGAACCTTACCGGTCACGTCGGAGGTGCGCTGATAGATTCCGTTGACCTTACGGTAACCGGCATCCTCCACCAGCTCAATGATCTTGGCTTTGGTTGCCTCACGGTCAAACTCACCGGCAGCGTTGGTCAGACGGTAAGCAAAGTCCTTATCGGTCGGGTATGCCCAGCTCAGTTTGGACATGGGGCGTGTGATGGTGGAAGCCATTTCCTGGGAGTAGAAATCAATGGTCAGCTTAGTGTCCATGGCATACATAATTGCCTTACGGACAGCCAGATCCTGGACATAGTTGGCATTGATACCGATATAACCGTAACCCAAGGTGTCGTTCATGACCATCTGAATCTTATCGGCATATTTGCTTTCGATCTCGTTTTTGTTATCCAGCGTAGCATTCGGCGTAGAGATGTGAACCTGGTTATTCTGCATCGTCACGGCATCCATGAGCTGTGTGGAGGAAATCACCTGGTAACGCACCATCTTAATCTTCGGCTTGCCCAAAAGGAAGTTGTCGTTGCGCTGGAAGTAAACCACGTTTGCGGAGAAGAAATCGCTGGCGCTCTTGGCATCGTTGCCGTTGGCATCCACTGCTTTGTAGGGACCTGCACCCATGGGAACGTGGTTGGATTTGACTGCGGTAAAAAATGCGGAATCACCGTAGGACACACCATGGATCAGATTCTTGTTGCCACGGTAGGACTCCGGAATGTAATAGTTCATCGGTGCAACGGAGAAGGAGAAGTTCCAGACTGCCTTGGGGTCAACACCGTTGATGACAATACGCAGAACATCGTGCTCTTCATCGTAATGCTGTCCGTTGAAATCGGTGGTCTTATAGGTTGTGATACCAGAAACACTGTCATAACGCAGCTTTCCGGATTCTGTCATCTGACGGAAATACTCGGACTTTGCCTCGGTTGCAAATGCAGCATGGGCAGTGGTTGCGGTCTGGTAGCGGGTCAGAACCTCGGTAATTTTGGTCTTATAGGTTTCCGGCACGTCCCGATCCAGAAAATTGCTGTACAGATAATCAACCGCAGTTTCCTTGGTGGTGAAACGTGTTTCGGTCAGGCTGATAGAGCTTGCGGGATCAAACTTCTTGGTTTCGCTGTCAAACTTGATGTAGCCGTACATATAGAAGTACGCCTGCCACACCTCGGTCAGCTCCGGATACTCCTCCTTGTAGGAAGCAAGGTTGGTGCCAGCAGTTGTCCAGTCCGCTTCCAGCTCCTCGCGGAACAGCTTCTCGACCGTTGCGATGTCGGCAAGAACGTCGGCAGCAAGATCAGAGAAGGTCAGGCCATTATCGTCAGCCCAGTCCAGAATTGCCTGGATTCTCGCATTGGCAGCATCCTCAAACTTTTCCTCGAAGCCGGACTGCTGGTTGGGATCTTCCTCCTGCGTCCGGTACTCTGTCAGACCCTTGATATTGACCGAATACATGGTGGACGATCCGGTATAGACCGGGTCAAGATACATATACATGTTGAACAGCACGTCCTCAATGGTCAGATCACTGCCATCGCTGAATTTCAGACCGTTCTTGATCAGGAATTCATAGGTCGTGTAGTAATTCTCATAGTCCGTATCGTCATTCTTGTCGGCACGGGTATCCGTCACCTTGGACAGGAAGTCCAACGCAACCGTATCGACATCTGCGCCGCACTTGGGATTCTTGCCCTGGTTGTCTACGCTCATCATAGAAAGCTGGGTCAGTCCCACAACCGATCCGTCAGCACCGGTCGTATAGAAGAACGGGTTGAACACGCCATCCATGGGATCGCTGGCAATTACCAGCGGTGTGGTTTCGTTACGGGAACTGGACGGCTGCTCGTTGCCGGAATTATCGGTTTCCCCGGTTGTACCGCCTGCGGTTCCGTTTTCTCCGGTTGCAGTGCCGTCACCGGTAGACACATCATTCCCTTTTGTCGTCTTGCAGGCAGCAAGCGCAAAGCAAAGCATAATCACCGCAAGTGCGGCTGCCAGGACTCTGTAAGTCTTTTTCATTGATTTTCCTCCATTTTTTATTGCTTCCGCTCCGTCAGGGGAGCTTCTCAAACCGAACATCCAAAGAGCAGTCCTCTATGGCGACGTCCTTACCGATCTCATATCCGATTGCCGGGTCAGTCAGGCCCTTTATGGAAAGGTTTTCGGTATAGCGCACTGTCAGGTTGTTAAAATGCACACCACGGAGCACAACGCCCTCTCCGATCTTGGGCGCAATCGCACCAAACGCCGGCGTATTTGCCTGTGTGGAATCGGCGATAATGGTCACATCCGCGAAGGTCACGTCCGTGATCTGCGCACCCTTCTCCAACTCCTTGAACAATCCGACAGCCGAAACCAGCTTGGTCTGCCAATTGAGCGTAAAGTTGGAAATGGTATGCCCGTTTCCGACGATCTTGCCTTTGTAGTTGCCCATCCATGAACCGCTCTTGTTGAAATTCAACACCTTACCGCCAAGGTCAATGTCCTCTTCCAGATAGTAGTTGGCATTGTACTTGAGATTGATATTGGTAGTCTTAGAATTCAGCCGCGTCCACTCCCCGGGCAGGCAGTAGCAGTACACCGTCATCTCATTCTGATCGTTCGCATAGTCTTTGGAAAAATCCACCGGGATGGTCTTCTCCGCATCCTCATAGTACTCAAAGAAGGTATATCCCACACTGGAACGGTAAGTCACAGCAGTGAAATGCACCTGCCCGTCCTCGCCGGGCTGCACGGTTTTGACATCCCGCTCTTCGCCTGTCGCGGCATCCACCAGGCGGAAATTGAAGTAGGTACGCCACTTTGCATACAGTACGGTATCCTCGGTCGGGCGGAAGGTGGAAAAATCCACCGCCTCGCCCAACTCAACCGTCCCGTCCTCGTGGACAGTGCCGAGATTCCAGGATGCCAATGTATGCCCTGTCAAAACGGCACCGGCAGTTACGGTCCCGTCCGACAGCTCCTTGCCCGGTTCCAGCACCAGATCTCCCGGTTTTACCATACGGTAATAGGAACCGCCGCCGTTGATGGTTCCGCCGTTTGCCACAAATGTCACCTTGACCGTCGCGCCTGCATCGCGGTAAACGGCGGTCTTGTCCTCACCGATGTTCCGCAACCCGATTACGGCAAACACCAAAAGTGCCACCAGCAGAACAAACAGAACGGTCAGAACAATGATCTTTTTGGTTCTGCCGAGTACGGTCATGCGTCCCTCCGTCCTCTGTCTGCCGAGACGGCGGAAATCGGCGCGACTTCCTGCCGTGCAGACAGTGCGATCTCAATCTCGGAGAAGAAGTTACGTTTTTCGGATCCGTAGTAGGTCAGCCAGTTGTTGGTTTCCTTCCCGTCCTTATCCGGAACGGAGGTCATGTAGAATTCCAATCCGCGGACATGAAGCGTCACATTTTCTCCGTTGTTGACCACCACGAAAGGTCCGTAATACTCTTTGGAACGCAGGAACAGATCCATCGTCGGCAGATCCGCTACCGAGCGGACATCCTTGTAGATCCAACAATCCTGCAGATTGGGCATGTTCGCAAAGCACAACGCGCCGATATGCTCCAGGCGGCTTCCTTCCGTTTCGTTTCCGATGTAAACCGTCACAAGCGACAGACAGGTGGAAAACGCTTCGTTGTGCAGAATCTTCACGGTTGCGGGAATATGTACCTCCGAGAGAGCGGAACCGTAAAATGCCGCTCCGCCGATCTCTTCCAGTACCGTGCCTGCGGCAAAGGTCACAGTGAACTTGCCGTCGGTCGCACCGGCGCGGTAGAACGCCGCGTCACCGATGCGTTTGACACTGGCAGGAATCGTGATCTCGGTCAGTTTGGACGTATAGGTTGTTGTTCCGGCGGATGTATTTGTTACCGCATAGGGGTAGAAGCCATAGGCAGGAATCTCAGTCAGTCCCTCGCCCAGCTCCACCGTTGCAAGCGCGCCGTTCATGCAGAAGCACGCTTCTCCCAAGGATTCTACCGTTCCGGGAATCACCACACGGGTCAGCGTCTGAATGTTCGCGTAAGCATACCGTCCGACAACACGCACGCTTGCGGGCAGGACAACCTCGTCCAGTGCAGTCATAACGTGTGAGAACATGCCGATCTCTTCCACACCGGTCACATCAATTGTCTTCAGACCGGTTGCGGAATAGAATGTATAGGGGCGAATGACCTTCACAGGCTCGGTAACGTGAATCACGCGCAGCGAGCTGGGAATGGCATACATATTTTCAAACTCGGATGTATATGCGTACTTGGGTGTTTCCCCATCCTTACCGGTAACTGTTTCCGTAATGGTGACGCTACTGCCGAACATATAGTGCAAGGTAAAATCGGACGTCCACTTCTGCTTGGAAATGACATCCTCCTCGTTGTAGCCCGGCTTGACGTCCTCCCGCGTTTCGGTATACTCACGGGTACGACCGATGAAGGGCAGGGTCAGTTCTTCCAACTTGCAATGATAGAAGGCACCCTTCTCCACGGTTGTCACGGACTTCGGAATGACAATGGTACGGACGGAAGAATATGCAAACGCATATTCGGCAATGGTCCGCACGGAAGAATTGATGGTCACGGAAGTTTTACCGCTCGGAACCGAAATCAGCACGCTGCCGTCCTTGGAATACAAACAGCCGTCCTCCGCTTTATAGGTCTTATTGCTTCCGCTGACCACGAATGCCGTCAGCTTCTCGCAACCAAGGAACACGCCGTCCCCGAAACTGCTGATACGGTCACCCACGGTAAATTTTTCAAAAGCAGTGTACGCAAACGCCTGATCCCCGATGGAGGTAACATTCTCCAATCCGACGACCTCGCGAAGACCGTTGCAGCCGTAGAAGGCATATGCGGGAACCTCGGAAAGCTTGCCTGTGATGGTGATCTTCACCAGTGAATCCGGCACCTTCTTTGCTTTGATGCCGTTCTCACGGTAGGAGGACGCACCAAACAGGTAGCCGAAGTAATCAATGTCTGCACCGTTGCCCAGATAAGGAATCACCATCTCGCGGATAGAAGTGCAGTTTTCAAACGCGCTTTCTTCAATGGTGGTAATCTGGTCGGTCAATACAACACGCACCAGATTTTTGGCACCGCTGAAGGCGTAGGCTTTGATGGTGGTCAGCTTGGGAACGTTGACTTCATATTCAGTCTCACCCTGCTCGTGGACATACAGATACAGCTCGGAATAATCATTGCCGAACAGGCATCCACGGTAGTACTTGTACGGACAGAGCGTCGCGTCGCCGCGGAACTCAACGTCCGAAACACTCTCCAGATTGCTGAGCGCACCGTTGCCGATAGACTTCAATGCGCCGGAAAGCACCAGCGTCTTAAGCGAGGTACAATTCATCAGGGCAAAGTCACCGATTTTGGTCACATATGCACCCATATCCAGTGTCTCCAACGAACGGCAGCCGGAGAAGGCGTAATCCTCGATCAGCGTCAGCTTGCCAAGGAATACCACCGACTTCAGCGACTCGCAAGAAGTGAAGGTGGACTGCTTGACGGTCGTAACCGAAATACCGTCGCCGATATCCGTCAGCTTGCAGCAGTTCAAAAAGGCAAGCTGACCGATTTCGGTCACATTGCTGCTCAGCACCGCACGCTCCAAGCGCTTGCAGTTACGGAATGCGCCGGTTCCGATGTGACTTACGGTCTCAGGAATCGTGATACTCTTGATGGCGGTACCGTCAAAGGCATAATCCCCGATGGCGGTCAATGCCACGCCGTTCACACGCACGGGCAAAACAACCGTATCCGCTTCCCCGGTATAACCGGTCACGGTTCCGCCGGAGAAGGTCAGGCCCGCGGTATACGCATTGGCATACAAGGTCATATTACCCGGAATTGCCGACGCCGTATCCCAGGCAACGGTACAATCCGCATCGGTGTAGAAACCGTCGCTGACAAATTTGCCGAGCAGCGCTTCGTAACCGTCAAATGCCGTACCGCGCCGCACAGGCAGCGTGTCTGCCAGTTCACCGTTGATAAATACGGTCAACAGAGCGGTATCTTCCCGCAACAGCCATCCTGCATACAGCGTGATGTCCTCTGTAACGGACGTCGCAGTGAACTTCTTTGTACATTCCCTGTCGGTAAACCAACCAAGGAAGGTATATCCGTTCCGCTCGGAAGCGGCAAGCGTCGGGACCGATTCCCCGGGATAAATATACGCATCGGGAACGGCATTTCCACCCATCGCGTCGAACGTAATAGTCATGGTACGCTGCGTTGTAAACTTGGCATACACATGGATATCGTGTTCAGGAATCACGGAAAAGGTATAAGGAACGGTCAGTGCCTCATCCTCGTACCACCCCTCAAAGGTAAAGTACGTCAGCGTCGGCGCTTCCGGTGCCTCAACGGCAGAGCCGACCTCACCGGTCAGGGTGAGGGGCTGCGTATCGCCGTTGTTGCAATGGACATAAATGGTTGCCGTCTCCGGTGACGGTTCCGTTTCCGACCCGGATGACGTTTCCGTTCCGGTGGACGGTTCCGTCCCCGGTTCGGTATTAGGTTCGGTTGTATCCCCGGTCGTGACTTCCCCAGGTCCATCGGGCGTGTTCCTGCACGTGCAGGAAGTCGCCAACAATGTAAGGAGCAGGGCAAGCGTCAGGAACAGTGCCAATACTCTTGTTTTTTTCATTTTCATTTCTCTCTGTCCTTGTTCATATCCTCAATCATCCGTTCGTCTTCTCTGCAGCGGCTTTTTCTGCAGCGATGGTGCTCTCCATGTCACCGGGAGCAACCCGCTCAATGTGCGGGAAGAAGGTCTGCCAGACATAATTGGAATATCCCTCTGCCCGGTTTCCGATAATCAGCCGCAATCCCGTCACTTCGCCGAGCGCGCCCTTGAAGTTATCATAATTTGCGTTGATCTTGCTGTCGTACAGGGTTTCCAACACGGGTGCATCCAGTCCGCGTGCAATGTAGGTCACTACATTGGAATCACGGAATGCGCTGTATCCGATGTGCGTCAGACTCTCCGGCAGAACAACCGTTACAATCTTGCGGTTATTGGAGAATGCGCCCGCATCGATCACACGTGTTCCTTCTGGAATTTCATAGAAGGTTTCCAGCACATAGGTGCCTGCATATTTCAGCACGGTACCGCCATCCTCCAGTTTCTGATACAGAACGCCGGCGGCATCGGTATAAAAGCTCTTGTTCTGAGGCGAAACGGTGATCGTCCGCAGCGTAGTCACGCCGGAGAACGCATTGCGCCCAAGCTCGGTCAGCGACGCAGGAATCACAATGCTTTCCAGTGCCGTATTGGCAAAAGCCGCAGGTGCAATTTTCTCCAGGCTGTCACCCAACGTGACCTTCGTCAGCCCTGTGCAGTTTGCAAAGGCGGAGTTGTCAATGGTCTTGATGGCAGGCAGATCCACTGTCGTCAGCTTGGTCAGCGAGTTGAACGCGCTGGAACCGATACTCTCAACGGAGGTCAGCACCACTTTTTCCAGCGCGGGGCAGGAAACGAAGGCAAGCGAACCAACCGAGGTGGCATTCGGGAAGCTGACCGACTTCAGATTCTGGTTGTAATAGAACACACCGTCGTCGATCACACGGACGTAATCGGAAGAAATCTCGGCAAGATCCGTAAACAGGAAGCTGGATTCACCCAGCGTTTCAACCCGGCAAAGATCAATGCTCTGCAATGCCTTGCAGCCGGAGAAGGCTGCATATTCCAGGGTCTTGAGCGTTTCCGGAATGTGAACATCGGTCAGCCCGAAGCAATCCATGAAGGTTCCTTCGGTCAGCGTGTCGAATGCCTCGTTGTTCGGCAGGTACACCTCGGTCATGGCGTTGCATCCGTAGAACACGCCCTTGCCGAAACCGGTCACGCTGTCCGGAATACGAACCGTCCCCTCGACCAGCTCTTTTGCGTCGGTTCCCATGCGGGAAAGCTTGACGCAGGAGGCAAAGGCGGACTCATCAATATAGGTCAATCCTTCGGGAAGAACCACCGTTTCCAGTTTGCTGCACTGCGCAAAGACCTGGAGCGGCAATTCGGTCACACCTTTTCCGATCGTAATTTCCTTGATACCGCCGACCTGACGGAAGGCATCATGCCCAAGGTAGGTCACGGAATCCGGAATGGTCAATGCATAGGTATTGACCGAACGGGTGCACCCCGCAAAGGCACCGTCACCGATGTAAGTCACACCGTCCGGAATGACAATTTTACCGAGCGCCGTGCAGGAGGTGAAGGCGAAATCGCCGATGTAGGTCACGGAATCCATGACCACCGTGCTGATACGGCTTCCGTACAGCGCGCCTTCCGACAGCTTGGCGACAAGGTTCAGATTCAGATTGAAGANNTATATTTATATGAAAAACAAAGCCCCCCCCCCCCAAACCCCTGCCGATGGTATTGACGGTTGCCGGCACCGTAAAGTTGGTATTTCCTGTCTTACCGGAGGGGTACAGCACCAACGTATCCATCGACTTGTTATACAGAATACCGTCTTTGGAGGTAAAGTAGGGGTTCCCCGCACTGACCTGAACGGCAGACACATCGGTCTTGTACAGAATACCGTAATCAAACTTCGAAACATCGCATCCTGCGGAAATGTACAATTCATCCAGCGCGGAGTAATAGAAAGCGCCGAAGCCAACCGACTGCAATCCGTCCGGCAGTTCAAAAGCGGTAAAGCCCGCGTAGGAGAACGCATACTCCCCGATACTCTGCACGGTGGACAGAATATTCACACTGCCCAGATTGGTACAATAGAAGAATGCACGGTCTCCGATCCGGTTGACCGGGTTCACAAGTGTGACGGATGCAAGCGAAGAGCACTGCGCAAAGGCGTACTCGCCGATATTGCGTGCGTACAGCACAATGTTCTCCAACGAAATGTTGTTGTAGAACATGTAGTTGCCGATGCAGGTATTCGGTCCGGTCACAACCGTATTCAGCTTGATACAGTTGGCAAACATCGCCATATCCGCATTGGACAGGTTGGTAATGTCTACCGTGGTCAGCTCCAGGTTGTTTGCGAAGCAATACTGTCCGGCAATCCGCAGATTGGACAGGTCGATATTCCGAAGCGACTGGCAATTGTAGAAAGCGTAGTTATCCATTGTGGTAACATGCTCCAGATTGATCGTCGTCAGCTTCTTGGACCAACCGAACGCCCACTCATCCAAAATCTTACAGGTGGAAGGAAGCACGACCTCCTCCAGATCCGGCATATTGTAGAACGCAGCCATCTGGATTTCCTCGACGCCCTCCGGCACGATGACTTTCTTGATTCCCGCCTTGCCGAAGAAGCAAGCCTGGTAGATGTAAATGATTCCCTCGTCCTCCGGGATACGGACAACGCCGTTCTCGTCTCCCGTACCGTAGTAATTCTTCAGCACACGGGATTCGATATCGAACATTTCCTTGACCGTTACAGTCAGTTTGGCGCGGTTGTTACTGGTTACCTGTGTACCCTTTTCCGCGTCATAATAGGTTGCAGCCACATATACCGTCACGGTTCCTTCATCCAGACCCTTGATGGTCGCACGGGTCGGATCCTTTTCGTCGGGCGTTACGCTGATGATTCCGTCCCGGCTAGTCGACCAGGTGTAGGTAATATCGTCGTCGCGACTGTACCAGGGATCCAGCACAACGCTGACCGTATGGCTTGTTCCCTGTTCAATAGGAGCAAGTGCCGCCGTAAAACGCAGATTTTCCACATACGTTTTGGTAACCGCCTTGCCGCTGACCCGAACGCGCAGCCTGGAAGTTGCACCCGTCACCGGGTCGGCAACAATAACATCCGCCTCGCCCTCGGCAACACCGAGCAGCTTACCGGCATTTGCACGCACCACGCCCTCATCCTCCGAAGTCCACGTCAGGTATTCCTGCCGGGCAACGGTAGGCGTCAGTGCAAGAAAATCGGTGTAGTCAAACAGTTGATTCGGCTTGATGACCACATAGTGGACACCTGCAGCCTCATCATAGTTCGCCTTCTTGGTAAAACCGATTTCATCGGCATGGACCTGCGGGATCTTGACCGTAAAGGTTGCATAGTTCTTGGCGTAATCGTAGAAGGTCATGGTCATGGTCTCGCCTGCTGCCACAATGCTCTCCCACTGATCGGTTACGTCCAGTGTGATCTTGTTGTTGGCGTCGAAGGCGGAATCCACCGGGACCGTTCCGCTGAAGAACGCCGTGAAAGTACCGTTGACCGTCGTTCCGGCGGAGTATGCCTGCAGATACGCATTGTCGTAGACATACACATCCACATAGTACTTCAGATTTCCCTTGTTGTCCTTCTCAATCCGCAGTTGTGTCATATCCTCCACCAACACCGGAGCGTCATTGTCACAGGTGAAGGTAAAGGTAAAGGTTGTTTTTTTGTTACTCTCCGCATTGCCCGTTGCAGGGGTACAGACGATATTGACCGTATAAGAACGGTTATTGATCAGTCCCTGGGAAGCGGCGTTCAGTCCCAGTTCAAACAGACCCGGACGGCGTCCGCCGGAATAATAGGACTTACGGACGTTCTCGGCAGTCTTCTCATAGACGACCTGACCGGTCACATTATCAATGACCTCGGCGTGGATTTCCGAACAACCGCGAAGCAATCCGAGATAAACATAATCAATGGCATAGTTGGCATTCTTGTTGTAGGAAAGCGCCGCGTGCTCCATCAGGGTTGCGGGCTTTTCGTAGCCGTCAGCCAGGTTGTAGCCGTATTCACCGATGCCCCAGTAGCCGACAGAGGAGCCGCCGTACTGGAAGGTTCCCATCGGGATGGAGGCATACACATCTTCCTTGAGCTTATCCTTTTCCAGTACCGCGCTGTCCACCTGGGAAGCGCCGACCGCATAGGCGTCCGCATCCAGAAGAGGAGCCTGTGCCCAGTCGCCCCAGAAGGCAACATACGGAATGGTCAGGTCTGTAGCGGTATCGCCGCCGTTCAGCTCTTCAAAGTGAATGAAGCCTTCGACAAACATACCGTTCTCGAATTTTTCATCCAGATAGGTCTTGTCCGCATCGGACAGGGTGATCTGCACTTTCATTTTCACGGCAGACTTACCGCGCACCGAAACGGCATTGCCGGACAGTGTTTCTCCGTCCGCCCAGACCTGGATTTTTGCATCATTGAACATGTAAGCGTGTTCGGTAACGGTTTTGCCGTCCGCAGAAACGCTCTCGGTCATAACATACGGGCGGACACGGTAAGCACGCGCCTCGGAGCCGTCGTTGACCAGGTTGAATTCCAGGGTATATACACCGGTTTTGTTCTTATCATCGCCAAGCGAAAGCTTGGTCTTTCCGGAACCGTCCACCGTGATGTACTGGAACGTCCGCATCATCGCCTGAATATCGGCAAGTCCCGCTCCCTGCTTACGCGGTGAATAGGGGTTGCCCTCCTCGTTGAGCGCAATGGAAGCCGTACTCATCATGATCTGATCGGCAAGCGTTGCGATCTGACGGTCCGTATAGGTGGGATAATCCGCCTTCAGACGCTGGCGAAGCAGCAACATTGCGCCCGCAAGGTTCGGCGTTGCCATAGAGGTTCCGGAGAAAGTGTCGTAGCCGCCGCGCACAGCAGAGTAAATATTTCCGCCGTGTGCAACGATTTCCGGCTTGAGTTGCAGATCCGGTGTCACACCCCAGGAAGAAAATTCATCCATGAAGGGACCTGCCATATAAGCGACCGACACTTCAATGGTTCCGCTCGCCTGCTGTGCCATGAGCGATCCGGCATCCAGCGTCGTGGAGCAGGAAGGAATGGTCTGGTGATTACCGACAGACATGCTGATGGTACCGGATACGTTGTTATACACGATCACGCCGATCGCACCCTTGGCAGTAGCGGTATTGACCTTATCTTCAAAGGAAGACGTTCCGCGCTTGACCAACGCAATCTTTCCCTTGACATCCAGTCCGATATAGTCACCCGACGCACCGAGTCCCGGCACCGTCACGTACTCAAATGTCTTGTGTGTGGCGCCGTCAAGCAACGTTTCAATGAACTTGCACTCGTCGCCGGCAGTATTGTTGCCGTCCTTGATGTAAACCGCCTGTGTACCGTTGACCAGCAGATAAGGCGTTTTGGTTCCGCTGATGGAACCGATACTCAATGCGGCATCATAGGTAGAAGGAGAACCGACCGTGCCGGAATCCGGGTTGGAAGTCAGGTTGGTGTTTCCCTTCTCACTGCCCATTGCGGAGGAGTAGTCGTTGGAGGCGGCACACATCAGGCTGATGCCCGCTTCCTTGACTTTATCATAAACCTTGTTGATTTCGGAATCATCCGTCTCACGGGAGAAACCGCTGGACGTACCCAAACTCATGTTGATAACATCCGCGCCGATGGTCACGCAGTCGGACAAAGCCGCCAGAATATCCACGGTAGACGCGCCGAGATTGGAGTCCGGGAATACCTTCATGATAGCGAGCTGCGCATCAATGGAAACGCCCGTCACTTCGTCATCGTTTCCTGCGATAATACCGGCAACGTGAGTACCGTGATCACTGAAGGGGTACACATCCGCATCCTTCTCGGAATAGTCGAACATATACGGAATCTTGGGAGAAACATACACGTCATCCGCGCTGACACCCGCGCACAGCTTTGCCGCTTCGGTGGAAGCAATCAGATCCGCAACGTCATCCCGCGTCAGCTTATACGGACCCGCAGGATCCTTTGCAAACGCCGTATGTGTGTAGTCCAAACCGGTATCCAAAACCGCTACCAACGTTCCCTTACCCGTATATGCCATACCAGAGGTATTATAAATACCGGTCTTGTATACGTTGAATACCGTCTCAACGGCACTCAGCGTACCGTCGGCGGTCAGCGGCGCGGCATATTGCTCGGCAATAATCACCTTTTTGACGCCCGCGCTGTTTTCCAACCGCTCCAAATCTCCGTAGGCAATCCGCGCAGCCACACCGTTGAGCAGGGTGGTATAGTGATACTTGATTTCCATACCGATGTCGGCACGCAAAGATTCCAGTGCGTTGTCCTGGTTCTGCCGCAGTGCCTGGGAGCAATCCTGCCCCCGATCGGATGCGGCAAATGCAGTCAGGGTCTGGCACCCTCTGTTATCGTGCAGGTAATCATCCAGCACGGAGTCACCTTCAAATTCGATGATGACCCAAAGCTCATCCTCGGCTGTCAGCTTTTCCAGTGCACTGTCGGAACGCACGCCTGCATTCAGCAGGGCATCGTTCAGGCGCGCATCTGCGTCCAGGGGGTTCCCCGTTCCGGGGTCGCGATCATCGTTTCCAAGATCGGTCAATGAGTTGCCGGGACGGTCCAGACTTCCGGCTCCCCACGCACCGACCGCTGAAAGCGTCCCCGTCATTGCCGGGAGGACGCCCGGCGTTGCGCCGAGCATCCCAATCAGCAGGACACACGCGATCAGTACAGTAATGATTCTTGTTTTCATAGGTTACGAATACTCACTCTCTCTTGATATCAGGAATGGATCAGTTGGCGGGCCGCTCGGACAGCGCCCGGAAGTATTTTTCATAGGTACCGATATCCGTCTTGTACTTCTCAAGGCTCTTGTCCGGCACATAAATGGTAAAATCAGGGTCAAAGGTACTTTCAAAGAATTGAGTATAATTGCTATTCTGGTTGTACTTAAAAGCAGGCAGAACATCAATGTCCAGCACCACCGTTTTGAGCGAATGCGTCTTGATGTTCGACGCATCCTCATTGGAACGGAGGTCATCCTTACCCGTGTAGGTCGCATTGTGTGCAAAAGCATAGTAGCCAATATGCAGCCATGCCTCACCGGTCTCGGTCAATCCGCTGGCGTGCTCGAAAATAACGGTTTCCAATGCGTACATATGGGAGCAGCTTGCGTTTCCGACACCGCGCACGGAGGCGGGGAAAATCAACTCGGTAATGTATCCGTTAGAGGAAAACGCATAGTTGTTGACAATTTCTGTGCCGGACGCCACACGGAAGGTAAACGAACCGGTCGCCTCATACTCCGCTTTACCGACCACGGCGCTGACATACTCCAGAACAACGCGCCCGCTCCAGTCGGTGTAGAAAGCACCCTTGCAGTTCGGATACTCTTTGAAATACGGGTGTCCCTCCTCCACATACAGCACCAGATTGGGGGAGCCGCCAAATGCATCTCCCAACGTCTGGGTAGAGATATACTCGGTATCCTTGCCGTACCAGAAGGTCTTGACCCCCCACGGAATGTTCATCTTTTCCAGCTTGGGGTTATTGGTAGCAATGAACTCCGGCAATTTTTCCATCAGGCAGTGCGGTGCAAAGCGAATTTCCACAAGCTCCGGGTCGTTTCCGATAGAGAAGATGCCCAGGGAAGTCAGCGTGGAAGGCAGACCAAGATAGGTAATTGAATCCATGTAGGAGAAAACACTGCCGCCGATGGTGGTTACACCTTCCGGAATCTCCAGCCGGGTCAGTTTGTTATTCTTGTGGAATGCACCCTCCTCAATGGTAGTCAGCTTGCCGGCTTTACCGAAGGTGATGGAAGTCATGCTGTCCATGAAAGCAAATGCACCGGTGCCGATGACCTCGCACTCGTCACAAACGGTAAAGGATTCGATAGCGTCGCAGTAAGCCAGGAAATAACCGGGAATTTCACGGTAGCTGCTTCGGATGACCAACTCGCTCATCAGATCGTCATAGGCGAACATGCCCATGGACAACCCTTCCAACGTGCTGGGAAGAACCACGCGGCGCAACTGGGAGTACATGGTGCGATTTGCCTGTCCCCAGTTGTAATACTCCCACTTTTCCCCCTTCGGGACAAACTCGGCAACAATTGCCGCAATCTGTTCGTCGGTATAATCGCTCACATCAATCGGTTCATCGTTCTCGTCCCGGTAAATGAAATAACCGCCGCCGTAACCGATATACTTGGCATAATGGTCCTTGACCTGGGCACGTGCCAACGTGAATCCGTACTCCGAATACTCATTATCCGGGACATTGCTTCCGGCGAATGCGAAGTTTCCGATTGTCGTCACACCTTCTGGTACAATAATTTCCTCCAAGGAGGAGCAGACGGCAAAGGCACCTTTTCCGATTACCTTCAGTGCCCCGCCGGTGGGGAATGTCAACGTCTTTGCACGATAACAACGGTGGAAGGCGGAAGGACCGATGGAAACGAGCTTCAGACAGCGGGACAGGTCAATCTTTGTGAAGTCATTGCAATCGTAGAAAGCACGTTCACCGATTTCCCGCAGATTTGCGCCAAAATCGACATCCTTCAAGAAGTATACACCGTAGAATGCACGCTCCCCGATATACTCAATGCTGTCCGGATTCTCAAATGTCACAGTCATCAATTGGGAATTACTGTAAAAACTATAATCACCGATATACTTGTAGGACGCGGGAATTTTCACCGCTGTATAAGTCGTATACTTCTGTAACGTACCGGAGGAATCCACATGCCGGTAGAAAGCACCGTCCGTAGAGGTTGTCGCGCTCCGGATGCCGACAATCGGCAGCTCCTCATAGCTGTCCGGCAAATCCAACACGCCATCAAAACGTGCAACGTAGGGACGCAGATCGGTATACTTGTCATAACGGTAGATCAGCAATCCGGATCCGTCCGCGCTCGGCTCAAAGTCAAAGTAATCGTGCCGCCACTTTGCATACAGCGTAATATTTTCGGTAATTTTATCCGTATCAAAATCCCACGGATTGGTGCAGGCGGCATCGGTATACCAGCCAAGGAAGGTATGGTCCGGATAATCCATGTCCTGCATTTCGCTGAGTTCCACACGCGAAACCAGGCTGTACTGTTCCGCCACATCGCGATAGACCGTCACGTTACGGTCAAACAATGCCGGATTATACGTATAGAAATTTCCGTTGTAGGTAACGGAATAGCCTTCAACAAAATCTGCCGTCAGTGTCACATCATGCGTAGGCATGACAAAGACTTCGCCCGGGAAGTAGTATTTGCTGCCGTCAAACCATCCCTTGAACACCTTGTTCTTGGCAGTCGGAACGATCGTGGACACTGTCACGCGTTCACCGTCGCGTGCAGTACCGCTGGGCAGCGGTGCCTCCGCGGTGCCTTCGCCCAACACATACCGATAGGAATACTCACCGGACCATTGCGCCGTAAAGGTGACAGCCGAATTTACACGCAGGTAGGTGTCTCCTGCCTTGTAGAGCGTTACACCGTCCGACCATCCCAAAAACGTCTTACCACTCTCAATATCCGTGGGAGCAGGCATCGTGATATTCTCACCGCGCTTGACACGCATGTTCTCCGGCAACGTACAGGACACGCCGCCCGAAACGAATGTCACGCTGTAGTAGCGCGCAAGCTTGGCTGTGAGAACAATATTCTCTGTCACAGGCATTGCGAAATCATAGGGGGTCTCCGGGTCGGAAAGATACCAATATTCGACGGCATAATCGCCGATGGACACCTCATACGGTGCTACGGGATCACCCGCTTTCACTTCGACAGTGTAATCGTCAAAA
>FR890531.1:0-8721 GCA_000433415.1 Clostridium sp. CAG:448 | reverse complement strand
AATCGGTTGTATCCGAATCGGTGGATTCCTCCGCCGGAGCCGTATCGGTCGCAGGCTCGGTCACTGTCGGCTCAGAGGTGATCTCCTCTGAAGATGCAGCACTTGTTTCCGCCGGGGCTGTTCCGGCATCCGTTGTGACACCGTCACCAGTTCCGTTCCCGGTGCACGATGCAAACAGCAGCGCGCCCAAAAGCAGCACCAAAACCACAGTCAATACAACGTGGGGACGGGTATATCGGGTAATTTTCTTTCTCATGTAGGCTTCCTTTCTGTGCGGACAGAAAACAAATTCCTGTCGATACGGGAGGGCTATAATACGCAAGTGTGGGTTGGCACATTTTCATGTGCCAACCCCGATGGAGTCAGAATTTTTCATCCCATGCAACGATACGGCAAAGCTTGTATCTGTCATCAATATAGTTCATGGAGTTCTTCAGCTTTCCGTAAGCCGTACTGTAGCAGGTCGGGTCGCCCTCGGCTGCCGCCACATCGCTGGCGTAGATGCAGAAGTTGGGCGCCACATATGTTGAAGCGTTCAAAACGGAGGTTGCACCAAACAGCGTCGCGTCTATGACAGCCGTTGCGGTGTTACCGTTGGAATCCGTAAACGTGAATGTCTTCATATACAGTCTCTGCAGAGCGGGCATACTGAACATGCCAATGCTTCTGCTTCCCGGGAATGTTGCCTCATTCAGATCCACGACCTGGATCTTAGCGGACGCGAACACGTACTTGCTGACATAGGTGCGGGTAATGACCCCCGCGGCATTCTTTTTTTCGGTATACTCCCCGATAAATTTGACACTTTCAGGCAGACGGAATCCCTGCAGCTTGGTCTTTCCGTCCGACAACATGAAGGCAAAGGAGGTGGTCGGATAGTTCTTTGTATTGTAAGTGTAACCACCCGGCATGCCGACAAACGTGGTCATATCCGCTGTATAAAGGCATCCTTCAAAGGAAGTATATTTGGGCGTTTCCAACCCGTCAGGAACCGGATTTTCCATGTTGTAAGCCGTAATCGTTGTGATACGGTAAAATGCCTCGTTGGTGAAAGAGGTCAGTCTTGCCGGGAAAGTAACCGTCTTAATCTTAGGTGTAAATCCACCCAAGTTCGCAGACAATGCATCAAACGCACCTGCAGCAATTTCCAGCGGAGCAGTGCCGCCCATGGTGAAGGTCAGCGTCGCCAGCTTCGGGCATCCCTGGAAAGCGTACTGATTGATCATGGTCACAGTCGACGGAATGTTAACGGACGCGATATTCTGTCCAAGCCCCTTGGCATACTCACCGCTTACCTCACCCAACTTATTAGATGCGTAGAAGGCATACTTTCCAATGGTTTCAACCCCCTCTTCCAGCGTCAGCGTACTCAACTGCGTCATAGCGAAAGCGCCATCGCCGATCGTCTTGGCGGCAATCGTCAGATTCTTGATGTTGTGCTGACCGTGGAACGCATTGGCACCGACGGAAGTTACATTCGCGGGAATTACGAGATCGGTCACCATGAATGCTACCGTATCTTTTACAGTAGAATTGGTTCCGCTATCTGCCGCAAAAGCAGATTCGCCGATCACCACAACGCCCTCGCCAAAGTCAATGGACTCCAGTGCAGAAACCTGATAAAATGCGCTGCTACCTATCTCAACGCCGCGATCCGGGAATACCAGCGCCTTGATGGAGGTTTCCTTGAACGCCTGCGAGCCGATAATCAACTGTTCGGTGCCGCCATCCTCAAACACCAATTCCGTCAGCGCCGGGCTGCTCATGTGGAAGTTCCGTGCAATCTCCTTGACATCCTTACCGATGGTAATCTTGGTCAAATTGCTGCCGGAGAAAAGTCCCTTGGGAAGTGTCGGGAAGTTCAGATAAATTTCGGTATTCTTGAGGCCCGTACAACCGGAGAAGCAACTGTCCCCCAGCGAATCAAACTTCATGTAGTCATCAAAGCCCTCAAAGTTCCGGCAACCGGCAAAGCATTCGGCTTCAAGTGCCTTGACGCATTCCGGCAATGCGATGGTGCGGATCGCTGCATTCTTGAAAATTCCCTTCGGCAAAGCTGCCAGTGCAAAATCATCGGCAAAGGTTACATTTTCCAGTGCGCAGTTGCCGGAGAAGATGTAGCCGCCCATCGTCGGGCATCCGGGAATTTTTACTGATTTAAGCGCATTTGCGGCATTCACAAATTCCGTCTCGACATTAACGGCAAATGCGTAATCTCCAATCGATTCCGGCGTCCCGGCAAATACCAGTCCGTGCAGTCCCAAGTTACCAAATGCGTATGCACCGATGCTCTTGACACTTGCAGGAATCACAAGGGTAAAATCATCGTAAGAAGCACGAAGCACATAAGCAGTGTTGACATTGGCACCGAACGCGTAAGTGCCGATGCTCTCAAGCTTGCTGCCTTCTTCAAAATAAACAGCCTTCAGGCTTGCTGCCGCGGAGAACGCATAATCGCCGATCTTGCGGACGCTTGCCGGGATCGTGATGGACTCAACCGCCAGATTTGCTTTGCGGAACGAGCCGTTTTTCTCGTGATTGGGATCTTTGGAAGTACCGGCTTCAGAGAGGAATGCAGCATCGCAGATAACCTGCAGCTTGCTGTCAGGCGCAAACACAATCTCTTTGAGAAGTCCGTTGTTCAGGAAAGAACCTGTACCGATGTAAAGGAAAGAAGACGGGAAGTATACCACATTCATGCTTTCCTTGGCATCATTTCGTGTCTCGACGCCGAAAATACCGTCAGCATTGATGACCTTCTGGGTAGCCGCACCTGACGCACTGATGGTGAAGTCCGTCTTTATAACCTTGCAGATAGTGCCGATTACAGGCAAGCCCTCGTGCGTCACCGGAAATGCCACATATTTGGGCAGTTGCAATCCCTTATTGGACACCGCATAGCCGATCACCTCGTCCGCATCAACATTCTCATACCCGGTCACACCAAGCGCCGTCAGTTCCGCAGCCGTTACAGGTGTAAAGTCAAAGTACGCATCCTCCGTCGGAATATAGGTAAACTTTGCGTAGAATGTTAAATCGCCGGTTGTATCAAGCTCAATTGAATTACAGGGAACCTGATATTCCGCATCGGCATACCAACCGTCAAATTTATGGCAGAAGTCCGCCACAGCATCGACAAGGTCAATCGGATCTCCACCCGGAAGATACTTCGCAGGGTTTGCCTCAGCATTGACGCCATTGGGAATCACATATGTTACTTTATTGTACGCCTTGAATTTCGCATACACGGTCTTGTCACCGGCATCCGTCTTGCCGATTCCGGTCAGGGACTTTGTGCATGCCTCATCAGCATACCAGCCGACAAATACATGCATGTCGTCTGCAACAGCGGCATCAAAGGTCAACTCGGAACCGTAAACGTAGGAAGCAGGGTTGGATTCGGCGTTCGTACCACCGACCACAACGTACTGGATATTGTAAGTATTGGCAGTGAATTTCGCATACACCGTTACATCACCATAGCTTCCGGCTGCAAGACCAGTGGCTGGCTCTGTGCAATCTGCGTCATAGAACCAACCGGCAAAGCTGTACCCCTCTGCGGGCGTTGCGCCGGTAGCAAAGTTAACAACATCCTCAATGGTATAAGAGGAGGGATTTCCTTCCAACGTTGCAGCAGCATCGTTCACCATGTATGTGATCTGATAGGAAACAGGGGTATACTTCACATACAACTGACAAGGTTTGTCATCCGGAACATACTCCGTCTCACAAGCCTCATCCGTGTAAAGGGTAAATGTATAGTGCGCACGTGCCAACGACTTCAGCAGCTCTTCATAATCTTTCTGGCTGGAAAAGCCGGTTACGGCAATATAATGATCCAACGACAAAGCCGGATCGTCCGTTTCGGACTCCTCCGGAGCCTTGGTGGATTCAGCCGCAGACTCGTCCGGAATAGTCGTAGACTCGCTGGAAGTCTCCGTCGTCGCAGACTCGGATGTTTGCGCACTGGATGCATCAGTCGCCTTATCGGTGCCGGTCTCATCCCCCCCACCGCACGCTATCAGCAGACAAGCCAAGCAAAATGCAAGAGCAAGAAGCGTAAATTTCTTCATGGGTAAATTCCTCCTCGTTATATTGAAACCGGGTTGCGAGGAACAGTCGGCACGTCCTTCCGTATTGAAAAGAGATACAGATCACCAAGTAGTCCCGGATTTAGGAAATATTTTACTACATTTATGGGGGTTTGTCAATATTCTTCTGTGTTTTTTACTCCCAAACTTTCGGGCACTTGCAGTGCATAATTATAGATAATGTCGACAAAAGTATGCATATTATTGCAAGCATTCACGCTGAAAGTGTATATTGAATGCATTTATAGAACGATTGGCTGTCACATTCATTCGATATTTTATTTCCGGATCTCCGAAAGCGCCCCAAAAGCCCAGTTAGGAAACGAAATTCAAAGCACCGCCGGCAAGACAAAAAGGGGCAATTGCGATTACAAACAATAACAATTGCAATAATGAGAAAATCAGACCCATCTGCATAAGGACAAAAAGCTGCGCGATGAGACTTTTATCGTTCCCACGCACTCGGTGGAGTGCTTTCTGGAATCTTACACGGTGTTCCCTGTCAAGAAAACAGGTTTTCGCCATAGTTGCCCGTTCCGTAGCAAGACGAAGTCGGTAATGGAACGCATTGTCCTTCACATTGGCAAAGCAGGTGTTCAGAATCTCGGCAAAAGTACAGGTGTGCGCCCGTTCTCTCTCCACCATATTCCAAAACCATAAATACACATACCAATCATGGTCTGAAAGAGTGTCATTTCGGTGGCACTCTTTTTTTCACCTATGAAGGGTCTTTCAGAGATGAAAGAGAGGAGGCAACGTGAGTAAACGTACAGAACAACCGATTATTGCTGACGAGCAGATAATCGAATTGTATTGGCAACGAAAGGTACGGTCCTGCGGACATAATCCTGGACAGGGAGAAAGGAAGGGATTATGTACACAAGGGAGCAAAAGGAAAAGGCACTTGCAATGTATGATGCAACGCAATCCATCGCAGAGGTCATTCGCCGGCTGGGATATCCGTCAAAACAGGCGTTGTACACATGGATAGCAAATCGCGATAAGCCTTGGCAAAAGCCAAACGGTTTTCGCGGGGTCAACACCGCAGAACATCCGCGGCATCCGTCAGTGAATTTGAAAATTTCTGCAATCAGGGCTTGCTTTGAAGAAGGAAATGATGTACAATTAATATCAGCACAGATCGGATACAGCAGGGCAAGCATCTATGCGTGGCACAGACGGTATCTGAAGGAATGCTGGGATTGATGAATACGAAAGATCGAAAACGCGGCAAGCTGCAACCGCCGGCTGATTCGGCGAATACCGCAATATCATCTTCTGATGAAGTGAAGCAGCTGAAGGATCAACTGTACGAACTGCAGATGGAAATCGACCTTCTGAAAGCAACCATTGACGTGCTAAAAAAAGACCCCGGCGTCAATCTGGAAAGGCTGAAAAACAGCGAAAAGACAGTGGTGATTGATGCCGTCAGAGCCAAATATGCACTGTCAGATTTGTTGCAGCGAATGTCGCTTCCGCGGAGCAGTTACTATCTTTGTCGGGCAACGCAACGAAAAAGAGATAAATATCAGGACACCAAAGAGCAAATCCGGAATATATTCACCGAAAATCGAGGAATATACGGCTATCGAAGGATCAAGTCGGCAATGGAGAGGCTCGGCACTCGCGTTTCGGAGAAAGTCATCCGGCGACTTAGCACCGATCCGTGCTATCCTGTCGGCAATACAAATCAAACAATAAATAATAATTAAGGAGGAAAATAACCATGAAAAGAGTAACATTTTTAACTGTTTTGTTGATAGCATGCCTTATTTTATCTTCTTGTCATAGTTCTCAGACTCAAACTGATGTATATGATGTGCTAATCAATGAGGAAGTTCGCGGTCTAAGTCATATAGATGCAGATAATTATGGAAAATTCACAATGAGCGGAAGGCAATATGTCAACGATGTTGAAGAAGAAAAAGTGGTGCAGATTCTGGATGAAAGTTATTCATTGACATATTTGCATTCAATATCCTCCAACATTAGTGGAGAAAATTTGGATTATTATTCTAATGACCAATTGGATTGTCAAATCGCATATTCCACAGAAACGGGTGATCTTATGCGAATTGTTTCAAAAACCACAAACGGAGTAATCATCAATGCTGGAGTATCAGTATTAATTACTGAAACTTATTTTCCGTGGTTAAACGATGTAATAAAAGACACATTGGGAATCGATGTTAACAACTACACATTAAATTGCGCAACATATTATGTTGACGGTACATCTGACAAGACTTTTGTTCCTTCTTCAACGAGTAAAGAAAAACAGGTAGATTTTTACTATTTCGAATATGCAAAATATATCGGAAACTATAAGAGTTCTGAAATAGTTAAAGTGATATCTCAACCAGACGGAAGTCTTAAAAGTTTAATCCATTTAGAGTTCCCGAATTATAATTTCGAGGAACTATCGATTTCGGAAGATAAGCTTAACCAAACCATCGAGAAGACCGTATATGATATTTGTGCTTCGAAATACACCGTAAAGAACTATACCGTTAAAAGTATGCTTTGGCAGGTTTATGAAGGCACCCCTTATTTAATGTGTGGAATCGAAATCATTAGTGTTGACCGTGCAGGTGAGGAAATCGGAAGTTCCGTAATTTTTGCAATCTCCCCATAAATGATCAATAAATAAAAATATTAGCCACTCCAAAGTGCAGAAGGTCGCAAGGCTTTCTGCACTTCCTTTTACAAAACGGATTAGTGAGAATATCCAAATTTTTCTGCTTCCTGTTTATAATCCAGGAAAGAATGATCCAATGGAAAACCAAGAATCTCTTCTATCCGTCCAAAGGAGAATTGAATACATCCACTTCTGTCGCCGGAAAGGAATCTCCAAAGCGGCTCATATTTGCTCAATGAAACCACCTCCGAATCAAAGAAAAATACCCCGAAAGGGCGGATGACTGTAAACCGCTGACCGCTTTGCGGTCAGCCATCGTGGTCAGCGCCAAATGGTCTTTTAGGCGGTATTTCGCCTGATTAACAGTCATTCGGGTGTGTATGTTTCGAAACCTTAAAAATTGGATTTTTTGAGGTCCTTTCAGACCTTGCGAGATAACAAAAAACCCTTGAAAACATAGTGTTTTCAAGGGTTTTGATGGGCTCGTAGTACAAAAATGCAACTCTGAATTGATCACATAATTGCCACAGGAGTCAGCATTTCAATTATTTTCATCATACGATGATCCTTCTGCAAGTGTGCAAAAGTATCTTTTCTTAAAGCTTTCAAAAGCAATCCGCATTGATTTTCGGTATAAGTCTTATATGCATCGTTTACAGATAGCTCAACCTTGTTCACCATAAATGCTGTATACATACCATCTTTACGGCTATCGTATTTAACAGCATGTTCTGCAGCTTTTTCCAAACAGTTAAACATCTGATCCTCCTCGCCAAGCTTTAAATAACAGTCTGCAATTTCTTTATAGCAACCGGAGAGCCTTTCGTGATAAAATCCGCAGTTTCCATCGTCATACAACAAATTAAAACAATCAATTGCAAATCTGAATGCTTTTATACGATCCTCCAAGGAATAATTTCCCTTCCAACACATAATACAAGTGTTGCCCCAAATCATGTCAACAAGGGTTTGAATGTTTGTCTGGCAAAGCTTGACCGCATCATCACCTTCAAGAAATCGCGGCATCATCTGATTAGAAGTAATTGCGTAACTGTAAGCCATTTTGGCATATTTTTTTGCAGATTCGACGTCGCCCTTGGCAAAATAGTAGGTGAAGCTCAAACATTGAATCGCACCGCCTCGCAGTGAATTATCAGTGGATTCTGCAAGAATTTTTTCGCCATAGTCAATTATTTCGTCTGCGTATTTCTTTTCATTCTCTGCATCTAAAGCATACATTAAACTATGAATAACCGACAAATCATTAGGAAATTCCTTCTTCGCTTCTCGCCACAAATCAACTCGCTCAGAGGTTTTTCCCGCCCGAAACAGTTCTGCATCTTTGTCGCTATATTCACTCAGTTTCTTCTCTTTTTCTATTTTACCGACGCCAAGAAGGTCATAACGCCTACGTTGTAATAGGATGCGATCGCAGGCAAAAGAGTGATATCGGGATAACCTTCGTCGCGCTCCCACTTTGAAACAGCTTGGGTAGTAATTCCAAGATGCATAGCCAACTCTTCCTGTGTGTTACCCTTTTCTTTGCGCAACTTTTTTAGTTGCTCACTCAAAAATATGTTCATTTTGTTCCCCCAAAATAAAGTAACAAGCGCTCGTTGTGATTATATTATAGCAAAGAACAAATGAAATTACAATAACCGCATTGTTTAGCTATAGTTGTTTTTATAAACGATTAGTTGAATATTGAACACAAAAATGTCGCAGGTTCGAGTACAAAAGGTTCAAGAAATGGTGGAATGGTGAAAGAGGGTTGTTTTTTTGCCCCTAAAAACACAAAAAGCCCTCGAAAAGCAAGGACTCTGTCTTTTTATCTAAAAAATGAAGATTTGCGAAGCAAATCAATCTTTACTTCTTCACTATTCACTATTACTTATTACCTAAAATTCCGTACACGCCGAATTTAGTGAAAAGTGAAGAGTGAAGAGTGAAGAGGTAATAAGTAAAAATTCCGCACACTCGCGTGTACGGAAT
>FR890530.1:1261-12293 GCA_000433415.1 Clostridium sp. CAG:448 | reverse complement strand
TCTTTTCGATTTCAAATAATTTTTTCAAAAAGTTCCAACCTTTTCGGATTCGCGTGTCTATATGGGTGAAAGCTTTCAATGAGGTACAAACAAGTGAACAGACAAGATGTAGAGAAAACTATAACTGAATACCTGAAACCCATATTCGGATTTGCTCTGAAGAGGTGTAAAAGCATCCACGATGCAGAGGATCTGTCGCAGGAGATTGCGATAAGAGCGTTCCGTGCGCTCCTTGTCAAGGATGACGTTGTGGACATGAGAAAGTTCATCTGGACCGTTGCCCATAACACGCTCAGCAACTATTATCGTGATGCTGCTAAAAGTATGTTCGGTGTTTCTATGGATGAGGTTGCGGAACTGATCGCAGATCCGTACTCTGAGCTGGATACCGACGACAATCGTGACGCTATCCGTCGTCTCCAGACTGAGATTGCTTACCTTTCTAAGCTGCAAAGAAGAATAGTGATTGCGTATTACTTTGAAAATCGTAAGCAGGCAGATATTGCTCGGGAACTGGGTATACCTCTCGGCACTGTCAAATGGCACTTGTTTGAAGCGAAAAAAGAATTGAAACGAGGTATGGATACGATGAGAAAAGCAAGCGAACTCAAGTTTAACCCTATTAAGTTCCACTCCTATGGCATCAATGGTTCCGTAGGTAAAAAATCTCTCGACGAGTTCTTCCGTTCCACTCTATCGCAGAATATCTGTTACTGCGTGCGTAATACGGCAAAGACTATTAACGAGATTGCTGATGATCTGGGCGTTTCCCCTGTGTATGTGGAACCAGAAGTTGAATTCCTTGAGGAATACGGCTTCCTGCAGGCACAAAAGGATAAGTACATTGTCAACTTCATCATCAGCGAGCCGACTGCAGAGCTTCTCACTATGCAGAACGATATGTACAAGCGTGCTGCGGAGCTTTTTGCGAACGATCTGTATGATGAATTGATGAACAGCGGTATTTTGGACGATGAACGTATTTTCTGCCCTTATATGCTTTCCGGCTCTACGCGGGGAAATCCGCTGCGAGATAAAAACTTTCTTCTTTGGTCGCTTATTCCTTACATTGCCGCTTGGTCCGGTGAAAAACTGATGGACGAGAGCGTTTCTTTTGAAGAAGCTGCTACGATCCGCCCGGACGGTGCGCATAACATTTGCCATGCGGACGTCGTGCCGGATGATATGGTGCTTCCGGACGACTATGTACATATGAAAAATTGGTGCGGGCCTATGTGGAGCAGAAACGGAGAACGCATACTTTGGCAGATCGACAGTGAGTGGTCAAATCGAGATAAGGACCATACTTTCCGATTTTATGAAGATGCGAAACGAATCCTCTCGCTCTACGCGCTGGAAGATGAAATTCCGCTTCCGAAAGAAGATTACGCATGGCTCTCCGAAGGTGGATATCTTGAGTTCAAAGGAGATTACAACGGAAATTTCGCAACCTTGTGGAAAATAATCGTTCTCCGGGATAACGAAATAAAAAATGAACTCCTTGCAATCGGCGAGCGAATCAAGGAAAAGTATCGGGCTGAATTTGATGCGCTGAAGGCACCTTATGCCGAGGCTGTACTGAAATCGGTTCCCGAGCATCTAAAAAAGGCAGAAGAGTATGAACTGCAGTCTGTATTCCACTCCGACGGATGGTTTTTGCTGCACTGTATCATAACGCTCCTGAAGAACGGCAAGCTTAAAGAGCCTGCCGAAGGTCAGAGAAAATCCCTGACCACACTGATTGCCAACGAATAAGCAAGTGGGCCGCTGCAGTTTTTCCTGCGGCGGCTACCTCTGTTTCTGTCGTATTTTTTTGAAAAAACATTGAACCGAGAAGCTATTGGTGCGACCTTGTAGGTGAAAGCTTTCAAAAGAGGTACCGAAGATGCAAAGCAAAGAATTAGAAAACTACATAGAATTCCTGTTAGTTTGGTCACTTCTTCGATTCGGTATGCCTGCGCGGATTGCGCGGTGATGCTTATAATCGAATCTGCTTTTACGGTTTATCCGCTATATCTGTAAAATAACCCGGATTCGCCGTGCCACCGTCTATGCGGGCGTAAGCCTTATCCGTATACGCGTCATTGAAAGCAGTTCCTTTCCCTCCCGAAAGGTTTTTGCATAGCGTAAACATATTGCCGGAGGAGGAGACATTATCCGTATTCCAGCCGCTGCCAACATATACGGAAACGAGCCTGCCGCAATTATAGAACATATGACTCATATCCGTAACGATTCCGGTATTCCACGATGAAACGTCAAGCGAGGTAAGAGAGGAGCAACCGTAAAACATACAAAACATATCCGTAGCATTTTCGGTGCTCCACGAAGAAACGTCTATCGCTGTCAGTTTGCTGCATTCGCGAAACAAATTGCGCATATTGCTGACTTTGCCTGTGTCCCACGAAGAAACGTCAAGCGAAGTCAGACTGCCGCACCCCAAAAACATATTGTTCATATTCGTAACGTCCGAGGTATCCCACGAAGAAACATCAAGCGAAGTAAGTCTGCCGCAATTTCTGAACATATAGCTCATATCAGTGACGCCTGCGGTATCCCATGAAGAAACATTCAGCGACGTCAGGGAAGAACAGCCGAAAAACGTACCCGACATATCGGCAACGCATGCGGTATTCCACTTTGAAACGTCAAGCGACGTCAGGGAAGAACAATTGTAGAATATATAGTGCATCTGCGTGGCTTTATCGATATTCCATTTTGAAACGTCAAGAGATGTCAGTTTGCTGCAACTATAGAAGGTGTCGGCGATGTTTTCAACGTCGGAAGTGTCCCACGAGGAAACGTCAAGAGAAGTAAGACTGCTGCAGTTATAGAACGCTCCGTAAAGATCTGTTACTTTTTCGGTGTTCCAGCCGGAAAGGTCAAGCGCCGTCAAAGAAGTACAATCACGAAACAAGAACTCCATATCCTCGACGTTTTTGACATTCCACGAGGTGATGTTTTTTACCTCCGTCAACTTGGTGCAACCGCGAAACATACCGCGCATATCCGTGACCATTCCGGTATCGAAGTTGGAAAAATCGACGGACGTCAGTTCCTTAAGATCATAAAACGTGTGAAAGCAATTCGAATTAGCGTAAATTTTCCGGCCTGAAAGAATATACGCCTTCGTCCCCTTAGCATACAGCTTTATTTTACCCGATCTTTTTACATCAACATTTTTCGGCTTGATTCCGACGATTTCACTCACGTAATCTTCCGTTCGCCCGAACACGACTTCCGTCACGGAAGTACCCAAAGTATTTCTGAGCTCCAATCCGGGTATAAGAACGTCTCCTCCCGTTACGGTTAAAGTAATATTTCCTACCGGCTTTTCTATCACGTATTTGCTCATGGTAAAAGTTACCGAAAGCAGAAAAAACACCGCAAACAGAGAGAGTAACACGAGTATACTTTTACGTTTCATTTTTTTTGTAAAGCTTTTCATACTCTTTCTCCGTTCGTTCAGCAAACCTGCTCGGCACGCACCGAAATGCTTATATTCTCAAAAACGTAATTCCGCGACAAGAGACCTACGTCAACCACGTAAAAAACAAGACTATGATTGTGCGTTTGCGAATTTCCCGCCGCAAAACGCCCGACGTCTTTAATCGTAACCGTTTTTCTGTCCGACGAAGCCGTGCCGATCTTTCCGTCCACGGTTACAGAAATGCCTTCGGGCAATGCTTCCGGCAACGTCACGATCACGTCATATTTGAACGACGTTTCCGCCGTTTTTCCGTCTTTTGTATTCGCAACCGTAAAGTGATACTCGGCGGTCATGATTTCCTGTCCGCAATCAATCGCCAGATTATCGGAAGAACTCACCCGTAAATCTATAATCAGAGCCGAAACCTGCGCATTGTCGCCTCCTGTTGAGGAGGAAAGATTTTTCGCAAAAGAAACGCCGCTCGCCGAAGCGAGAAGAGCTGCGAAAAGAACAACAAGCGCAAAAACCGATCTTGCGCCGTTTCTCTTTTTTGTCCCTTCGTTTCTTAACATCTTTTTCCTCCGTTAACGCGGTTCGGTTTTTTCGGGATTGCCCGCCGCGACTTCTGCACGATCCCAAAAATTTGTTTTCACTTGCTTTCGGAATCTGCAGAGCCCGTCTTTCCTCGCCGTTTGTCTGCTATAACGATTATCAGAATCAACAACACGATGAATGTTGCCGCAAAAATTATTCCTGCGGGCGATTTCAGCCATTCTATAAAATACCCGACCTTATCCAGCTTTACGGCGACCTTTCCCGCTATCTGCTCTATTAACACGGGGTCGGGGTCTTCGCTCTGATTAGCGTCTCCTTTCGTGTAAAACTTGTCGCCTTCCATTCTCACTATTCTGTGCGTTACCGAAAAACTTTCGTCCGCGGGAAAATACGTGATCACGTCGCCCACCGCGTAAGAATCGGAATTTTTTATTATAATCGCGTCGCCCGCTTCTATCGAACCCGTCATAGACGGCGAAGCTATAATCAGCATAGAATACCCGAACACGGAAGGTATTTTAGATTTTTTCACGAATTTATCGTAAGCGAGCGTACCCGACGTTATCGCTAAGACCGCTGCGAGAAGTATCAGTATCACCCGCCATATAGCAGAAAAAACTCTGCCGCGAGGATTCTTGTTTTCGCTCGTACCACCCTTTTTTGTAGAAGTATTTACTTCAGCCATCTCGGTTCACCTTAATTTTCCTCGGCGGTTATAAAAATTCCGCACTCGTATTTTTCGCCCTTCCGCCCCAATTCGGTATCTTTCTCGTCGCTCTCGCCATCAAACTTCCATTCCCACGCAAGCACAAAAGAATTTTTTGCGTTTTTGTTTATAACCACGTCGTTTACGTAGTATCCGTTCTCCGTTTTATGAACCTCTGTTTTTTTGCCGTTCACCGTAAGCGCATATATTATTATCGGAAGATTTTCCGTTTCGTTTCCGTATGTAAAACTTATCTTAATATCGCATTTCATTCCGAACGCGTTCGGATTGTGCACCATGAAAAGATATTCGCCTTTTGCTCCGGGTTTAAGCAGTTCGTCCCCGAATATATCGAGCTTTGCGTCCGCTTCCCACCTGCCGTCTTTATCGATTATGGTAATTTCTTTAACCTTGTTTTTCTCCGCGATGCAGGTTGCGACAGACATTGCCGCTATTGCCGCCACCGCCAGCGCGATAAAAAATATCAATATCGCTATAAAACGGTCGCGCTTTTCTATTATTCCCGTTTCTTCGCCGTAAAAATAAACTTTTTTCCCGTCTTCGCAATATCCGCGCGTTTTGGCTATCTCTTCTTCGGAAAGCCCTTTCACGCTCACGCAAGGCGCGATAACCTTTGCGTTAAGGTCATATAACCTGCCCCTTTTTAAAAAACACAATAAGTCGCCGTCAAGGTTAAAAACCCGTTTGGCGCCTTTCACCGTCTTCTTTTTGCCCGCCCGGGGTTTTTTAGTCAACTTAAAGCCATGTTTCATTCGTCTGTTTTATTTAATCATTCGGCAATATCCGAATCGCTTTTAAGTTTCTCTTCATTCGGCGCGCCCGAAAAATCGGGCGCGCACCCGAGTGTTCTTTCGTTTTTTATTCTGCCCGATTATTTAGCAAGTTGCGATACCTTAATCTCAAACGTGAAAGCAAGTTTCGTAGAAGAGTTCTCAAAGTCGATTTGATATCCGGCGGGAGCATTTACCGTTTCCCCGGTTGCCATCTGTCCGAGAATGGTATCAAGCTGATCGATAGATAAGTCCGCAACGGTTTCACCGTTATTTTCAAACGCCCACGCCCAACTGAGTTCGTAAGTAGTCGAAGTCAACTCTTTATTCGGATCGATCTCCTTGTTAACCGAGGCATCGGTAGCAATTACGCCGTGAATTGTCTCAAGAGTCACGTTTTCGGCAACCGTAATTCCGTCTTTTTTAAGCGTCCACTTAACGGGGCGGTATTCCGTGTAAGCGGTGTCAGCCGTTTTCTTTATTTCAAGTACGACGTCATTAGTCGGGTGCAAACCTGTACTAATCAACGCTCTTACTTCCGCCTTTCCGCCGACCGTAAAGGTCATGGAACCGGCTGTTCCGGGTGCAACGAGGTTGCTGCCGGCAGTATCCGCTTTAACGTTAATGTGTGCGCCGGTGCCGTCAACGGTGCTTACATTGGTGGTGGCGAGTTTATATTCCTTGCCGAAGAGTTTCGTTGTGTCTACGCTTGCGGTGTAACCCCACTTCGCCACGCTTGCGGTGCCGCTGCCCTTGCTGCTCGTTACGTACTTGGAGAAGGTGTATCCCCCAAAGCACAAAAGCGTGACCAACGCAAGTAACAAAGCTACGATAACCACTGTTCTCCTGTTGTTCTTTCTTCCTGTTTTTTGTTGTGTCATTTCTGACGCCCTCCATAAAAAATTTTTTCTTATTTCAAACGGCTTGCAGCCTGTTTGTTCTTTTTTAGCCCGTCTTTTCGCCCGTCCGCACGGTTATAGTGCCATTACTAATGATTCTCGGAATAAAAAAAAGTTGCAATAGGTATCCGTAAGATACTATATTGCAACCGGGCGCACTCTTTATATCAAACGCAGGCTCGCCTTATCGTGGTCTCCCTCAAGACGATTCGTCGTTTAAAAAAGTTCCTTGGCTTTGCGTCACCGCCTCACGACGGTTTTGCCGACAAGTATTCAATTGTTACAAAGGGAAATATACAAGCGGTTTATGCCGCTCCTCCTCTTTTGCTTATATTATACACGCCGCAAGACTCCTTGTCAAGTCTTTTTTTAAATTTTTTTTTTTTGCAAATTGTGTGTTTCTGCGTCGTATAGTCGTATTTTTTACTGCCTACGCATTCGAAAAGCCTATAAATTGCGAAACGCAACAAACCGCAACGATTGCGACGATAAGCGCAAACACGCCGAGCGAGCCGGAAATAGCAACCATCTTTCTTTTCCCCGTCATTTCAGCCTACCGTATCGTCTGCAAGACGATTGATACTTAGGTTCGGATTCTCTTTTTGCCGTCCGCAACTTTCGGGGGGACGCACTGCCCATGGCGGTGCGTCCCCCGTTTTTGTTTTTCTGATCTTACATGACCGACATCCAGATGCCTTCCGCACCGACGCCGTTTTCGGGCGGTGTCAGAATCTTTTGATCGATCAGCGCCTCTACAAGCGTATCAAGAACCGGCTTACTCGCCAAATTGTTCACGAAACGATAATCGCCAATCAGGTGCTTCGGAACATTTTGACGGACAAACTCCGCGATTTTGCCCGCAACCTCATTGACGGCTTCCGCCGGCATCAGCGGATAAAGAAGTTCTGTCGTGTCAAACAGCGCATGGGAGTCCTGCTCCTTGTTTACAAGGAATTTTGTGTATAAAACATCCTTTTCCCGATACAGATAACCGCATTCAATGGATTTGGCAGCAATTTCCCGCTCGTCTTCCGTAAGTTCGCTGACAGGCAGCCCGTAAACAGCCCGTATCGCCATACGCAGTTTTGCGTCGTTAGAGACATTGTACCCGCAGTGGAAATGGGGCTGAATTCTTCCGATATAGATATTATTCAGGATAATGTGCTTATAGCCGCAAATATCGGATGCCTCGACGCCGTCCCATCCGCCTCCCCAATGTACGGCTTCCGCACCGCTTTTATAGCAGTAAACCGTAAACGGGCGCTCCGACGGCTGCACATCCGCCAGATCCTTCTTTTTCAGCCTGCTGATTACGCAGTCCGAAAAGGCATCCGCCATAGAAGATATCTGCTGCCACAATATCAGGTTCAAAGTGGGATTCCGGTTGATGTACGGGAAAGCGCAATATTTCTCCTTGTTTTCCGCAATATGTCTGATGACGGTATCCGAGATGACGGGAATGCAATCGATATACAATTTCTGCAATGCGGCAATTTCTTTTTCATCAAGAAGGATGCAGTTGGCAATGTATTTGCCCGCGTCGGTTTTCCGAAGCATGCCGTATCTGCCGTTCGTTCCGTATACCTGTATTTCCAGTTCTTCCTCCACATAGGTCATCGGAACACCGAGTTCATCCGAAATTTCGCGCGCGGTTTTCGGCTGTTTCCGGCAAAGCCAGACAATGTGCTTTGACATCTGTCTTTTACATACCTCACGCGGGTCGCCGTCAAGGGGATTCCCGGTTCCCCATTCCGCCCACCTCATCTCTTGAAGCGCAGTCGGTTTGTTGATCATTCGTGTACCTTCCATTTTCGTTACTCCTTTTTTGACATCGTTTCTTGCGGAGAATAACCGTTGCCTGACCGTCGTTTCTTTGATGGACAGTTCCCGCGCCAGCCTGGCGGTCGACTTTCCGTCGAGATAGTATCCGATCATCACTTTTCGGTACGCCTGCGACAGATTTGAAATCTGACGGTATATGGAAGAAAGCAATTGCACGTCCGATGCTGCGTCGTCAGTGTCCATATCCGGCATCATTTCCCAAAGTTCATCCGATACCACGACCGTATTCTCGGTCTGTATGCGCCTTTTTTTGCAGTAATCGGCGTACACGTTGCGAGCCACCGACCAAAAATAGCCGATCGGATTTGTGACTTCCCGGTCGTCGTGACAGGATTTCACAACCGCATACAGAATATCCGAGCAAAGGGATTCCGCCTCATGGCTGCATGAGGTTCTGGCGTAACAATAGCGATAAATACGGTCAATCAGATCCGCGTCGATCATTTCCGGTAATTCTATCCGTTTCATTTTCTCTCCTGTTAGCGATTCTTGAAAGCTTTCACCCCTATAGTCGGCTGTCAATGAAAAATGTTAGGTAACTTTGGAAATATGTTAGCCGTGTTTGCAATATTTCTAAGACATGCAATGGTGCGGCAGTGCTTATATCTAGGAAGTATAGCACACAATTACAAAAAATGCAACGAATTTTGCAAGCTGAAATTCTTCTTCTCAAGTGCGCAACCGAAGTCGGTCTTTGAGAAATAGGAATGGTCAAGGTACTGGTTCTTGAAGGGGTTCATATCGTCTACCGAGCTGACTCCGACTGTGTTTCCAAGCACCCATTGGTCGTTCTGCCAGACGTAGCTCTGTATGTTTCCGTTGCCGTCATCCGTAAAGTAACACTTGGTATTGGCTGAGGGGAACAGGGCTTCCAAATCGCTGTCGGTCTTGCTCTCGACATAGATCCTGCCGTTGTCAAACTTGGTCAGAACCGTCATCGTAATCTTAACCGCGTCAGACTCTTCGTCATCGCTGCCATCCGCAGATGAAAGCATCATCAGCCCCGCGCGCGGAAAATCCGCCTCAGCGGTGAACATACATTCTGGACATATGGGATTCGCCCTCTTCCTGCACCATGCACAAAAACGTCCGGCCGTACCTTTCGTAAAAGCCGGTATGATCCGTGACCAGATAAACCGGCGCAATCCCCTTCGACTTCACGTCCGCCGCAACCATGCCGAGCAGATGCCCTGCAATTCCCCTGCGGCGATGGTCTTTTCCGTGTGGACCGCGCAGACATTGGGCGCAAGATCCTTTCTGGTGCGGAAGTCGTTTTCAATCACACCCATGCCGCCGACAATCCTGTCCCCGTCCAGGCAAAGATACCAGCCGTACTCCGTTTCCCCGCCAAGATAGGCATCCATACAGTCCAGATACGCCCGCACCGGAACGCCCCATTTGCCGTGAAACCACGCGGCTGCCGCCTCTTTCAGTTCCGGACGCTCTCTCAGTTTGATATAGGTGTAGTTTCCCATAATTCCTCCGCAAAATGATTGTCGACTCCGCATTGTTTTTCGGATTCTTTGCCAATGACGCAAATATCTGCCGGTATTCCGTTATTTCTTCCTGCCGACAAGCGCATTCATTTTCCTGATTTTCCGCTTCCAGAGCAGGTACTGGGAAAGCCAGACAACAACGAAAATGGCAGCGAATATTCCCACATAGGAAAGAACGCCGAAAACGGTGTGCTTCATCCAGTTCATCACATAGGCAATCGGCAGCATAATCACGCTGATCACCAGAAAGTAGACGCCGCTTTGCTTTGCAAGACTCCATGCATCAAGCTCCCAAATAACCGATGCCGCCGCGAAGCCCGCTCCCATAACGGCACACAGAACGGTCTGCAAAACGACCGCATTCAGTTCATTTCCCACCGTGTCGATCAACTCCGGCGTAACGGGATAAAAAGCGCCGTTTCCGATGCAGGCGGAAATGATCAGCGTAATCACAAACCCAATGGCAATCCCCACGGGAAATCCGAACAGCCCGCGCAATATCATTTTCTTTTTCATTTTTACCACCTCATAATCCCAACAGTTGTTTGATTTTTGCGACATATCGCCTTGAAACATACGTAACCGTTCCGTTCGCGAGGGAAACGCAAATCGTTCCCGCAAAGCTCAGATCAAACCCTCTGACCTTTTTCAGATTGATGATCTCTCCGTTTGATATGCGCGCAAAAGAACCGTTTGCAAGGCGCTGTTCCGCCTCATACAGCCGCAGTCGGAGAAGGTGCGTCCCGTTTTCCGCCTCGGCATAAACCTTGCCCTCCGACGCATAGACGCGATAGATCCGGTTCGGCTCAAGCATGGTTGCCTGCCCGTCCCGAAAGCCTGCAATCATCCCGGTCTGCTCGCCCGAAAGCCTTTTGACAATTTCGCTCACTTCCTCGGTGACTTTATCTGTCACAATGATAATCTTAGATTCGGTGCAATTCTCGTCAATCTGAATTTCAATCTTCATCCGATGACCTCCTCTCCACGGCTATATGATAAGGGATCGGGAAGGCGGTTTCCACTGTTTCCCGATAGGTGGTCGTTATCCGCTCATAAACGGTCAGAAAAACCGCCCGTTTTTCTTTTGCGCGTCGGCAATGCTTTTGATACTCCGACTGCGGAATACCGAAGCGCCGCCGGATTTCTTTTGCAATCCGAACACTGCGCGGCAGCATTCGCCGCCATGCAAAAACAGACGCATTTATATGATATCCGTCATACGCCGTGCTGTCAAGTAGGCGGGCTGTATTTTACGCGCTTTTGCAATTTTAGCTCTTTTCCGATCACGGGCAACCGGGAGTGAATGCCCCATC
>FR890530.1:0-1177 GCA_000433415.1 Clostridium sp. CAG:448 | reverse complement strand
ATCCGGTTCGGTTTTTTCCGAGTCGTTCATTCAATCACAATACGCCCCTCGGTGGCGGCGTATTTTTCGCCGAGCCTGCCTTTGAGGGTGTCGCGCAGGTAGGTAATCAGCACCTGGCTGTCGATCATCATATCGTCCAGCAGAAGCTCGTTTCCGACAAACAGGTTGATGCCGTCTCCACCCTCTTTGATCAGGTAGCTGTTGGACGCCAGCGAGTAGGTCGCCTGCGGGTCAATGTCCGCATAGGTGCCGTCCTTTTTCTGCACCTGCACGTGTTTGACACGACGCGCGCCGTCGACCGAGCGGAAAAAGCCCTTTTCGTCGAACCGCACGGACGAAGGAATCGAGGTATCCACGGTATAGCGCAACCCGGACACCTGCATAAACGCGCCGCACTCCCCGGTGGCGTTGCCGTCCTCTTCATAGACCGATTTGGTATAGCGGGATGCCGTTTCCAGCATATCAAGAATCTGCTGCCCCGTCGCCCGGGTCGTGCCGTCCCCGGTCCCGGTGTCCTGCGTGCCGCTTCCCCTCTGCCCGCAGGAGAGCGTCATCGACAAAAGCAGCAGTACGGCAAGCAGTGCCGCAAAAATACGTAAATTGGTTTTCATCCCGTTTTTGTCCTTTTTGTCCTTTCGCCGGAATCAACACTCGGTTTCGTAACCGGGGAGCAGTGCCGCAATCTTTTGGTCGTACCCTTCTTCCCAGAAAAGGCACTTGGACGGGTCAATGCCGAGCTTATCCCCCGTCAGCGCCAGCGCAATGGCACGGCAGCCGCCGTTACAGCGCTCAAAATAAGCGCACTCACCGCACTTTTGGTTGGCTTTGCGCAAATCTCCGAGCGTCGTGCACACCTCATCCAGATACCTGCCGCCCGAAAGCAGAGAGGCAAGCGGCGTTTCCCTGACATTGCCGAGAATGTCCGCATGCTGCTCGTAATACCCCGACATCTGATGGCAGGGGTACACGTTTCCGTTTGCCCCGACGGCAATCATCCCGCGGTTGCCCTTGCAGACCGGCGCGCTGTCACGGTATCTGCCCGCGCAGGAGTTGACGGCAGCCAGCGTATAAACCCTGGTGCGCGGATACAGCGTTCCGATCTGCCAGACGGTCAGGTTCATTCTGTGGTCGCCCTGCGCATACGCCTGCCAGAGTCCGAGCGCTTCGTCAAAATATT
>FR890529.1 GCA_000433415.1 Clostridium sp. CAG:448 | reverse complement strand
CCTGGGAAAGAAACCGGTGTTCTGATCAGTGTTGAAGAGCACGACCGCACGGAAGTGCTTGCTCTTGCGGAAAAACTGGATGCGCTCGGTATGCGGCTGTTTGCCACTCCGGATACCGCAATGGCAATCGAAGCCCTCGGCATTGATGTCACCGTCATTCCCTCTGTTTCCGAAAAAGACGGCGTTTTTGAACTGCTTGACGGGGGGAAGATCAGCTACATCGTCTATACCGGCGCGGCATATGACTCCACCGTTGACCTGTATGTAAAACTGCACCGCCATGCCATGCAGGCAGGCGTTCCCTGCTTTACTTCCCTTGACACCGCAAATGCGCTTGCGGACATCATTGCGGCAGGATATCGGTGCGACAATACGGAATTGGTCGACATCAACCACATGCGCACGGAGCGCACACTGCTCCGTTTTGCCAAAATGGAGGCAACCGGAGACGATTACATCTTCATTGAAGATTTCGACGGTTCACTCAACTGTCCGGAATCCCTCAGCATCACCCTATGCGACCGGCATTACGGAATCGGCGGATTCGGACTTGTTCTGCTGGAAAAAAGCGAGATCGCAGACTGCCGGATGCGGGTATTCAACCGGGACGGAAGCAAGGGGCAGGTTGCCGGCAACAGCCTGCGCAATGTCGGAAAATATCTGCATGACAAAGGGTATGTTTCCGGGGAAACCGTTACGGTGGAAACGGAGAGCGGCGTGCGCCGTCTGCGGCTTTACCTGACCGACGGCGCGGTATCCTCGGTCACGGCGGACATGGGAGTCGCCTCGCTCAACCCGGCATCGCTTCCCTGCACCTTCCCCGGAGAGCGGGCAGTCAATGTCCCGCTCAGGATTCACGACCGGGAATACCGTGTCACCTGCGTTTCCATGGGAAATCCGCACTGCGTGGTTTTCTGTGATCGGATTGACACGCTCCCGCTTGCCGAGCTCGGACCCTCGTTTGAAAACGCTCCGGAGTTTCCGGAACGGACCAACACCGAATTTGTGCGGGTGGTCAACCCTGCAACACTGAAAATGCGAGTGTTTGAACGCGGCAACGGCGAGACATTTGCCTGCGGCAGCGGAGCCTGCGCGGCAGTGGTAGCGGCGGTGGAAAACGGATATTGCGAAAAAGGAAAAGATATTACGGTAAAGGTCCGCGGCGGCAATTTAATTGTCCGCTACACGGATGATGGCATTACACTGACCGGAGATGCCAAGCTGATCTTTACGGGAGAAATCCGGTACTGATTCCGGGAAGGTGCAAAAACGCCCGGCTTGTTCCCCGAACGGAGCGCCCCCCCCGCCTTCTCTATCCGAAATCATCTGTCCGCCTCTTCTCCGTGTGCAAAAGCGGCAAATAGTCATCCCAACGGTATTCACGGATCGGCATGACCGGATGCGCCGCGTCATCAAACAACAGCACAAGCGCAGGAGAAATACGATAGTAACGCTCCGTGATATACCACCCTGTCAGCTTCCCTTCTTTGATCAACCGCCTGGCAACGGCATGATAATTGTAATAAGACATGGTAACAGTATGGACAAACCGGCGCATTTCATACGCTGCCCGCCATCTCACCCATTCCCATGCATGTGACAGAAAAGATGAATTTGCGCTTGCAAAATCAGACAAACTGTAGTATACTGTATACACACGAAAAAAGGAGGCGCAGAAAATGGAATACAGGCGCTTCGGCGATACCATCCTCGCCAGAATCGACAAAGGAGAAGAAATCCTGACACAGCTCCGCCTAATCGCGGAAACGGAGCACATCCGGCTTGCCCACGTCAGTGCATTGGGCGCGACAAACGATTTTACCGTCGGCGCTCTCAACACGGATGCAAAGGCATACGTCTCCAACCGATTCCGCGGGGATTATGAGATTGTTTCCCTGACCGGAACCATCACCACAATGAACGGTGCATACTACAGCCACATTCACATGAGCGCCGGCAATGAAACCGGAACCGTATCCGGCGGACACCTCAACTCTGCCACAGTCAGCGCAACCTGTGAAATGGTTATCCGCATAATAGACGGAACCGTCAACCGAAAATATGACCCCGATACGGGTCTGAACCTGTTCGATTTTTCCGAATAACCCCTTCCGGCATGATCGGTCAAAAAAGGTACGACGAAGAATCCGTTTTTACCTGAAGACCGAAAGTGATTTCCCTGCATCGTGCATGACGGTGAAAAAAAGCGGGAAAATAAAAATACAACAGGCAGAAAAGGCGGCACCCGGAGAAGCACTCATTTTCGCATTGGACGGCGAGGGAATCATCGGCTATGAAGGAAAAGAGCATCACATCCGGGCAGGTGAAAATTTCCACTTTGCCAAAGGCGGAAAGCATTTTGTCAAAGCAAACGGAAGATTCAAAATGGCATTGCTCCTCACACTGGAATAATGCCGCAGTCAAAAAACAGGGCAGACCACTGCATCGGCGGTCTGCCCTGTTTTTATCTGACGGTTACTCTTTTTCTTTCAGTGCATCCAATTTTGCAACAATATCATTTGCCAAAAGCTTTCTGCACTTGCCCAACTTCTTTTTGTAGTACGAAGCGACCGTGTTCTCTCCAGACTGTGCGATATCCCGCAACCCGGAGTGAAGATTATCCAGCACGGTTGCGTACAGATAGCCGGGATCCATATAGATATTATTATAAATATAATCCAGCATCTCCCAGGATTCCGGGTCGCTCATATACTTGTATTTGACAGCCGTTTCATAGTACGCCGGTGTCACGGAACGGTAACTCTCGGACGCAAGCGCCTCCAGTGTACACCCGACCAGATGTTCCCTGTTTTCCTTCAGCGTCTTTGGGATGGCAAAGGTCGTAAACATATCGTGCAGCAGAGAGCGATAGGAATCCTGCTCTGCCGTGAATTTCGGAATCGGAAGAATACCGTACCGATCCGTCATATTCCGGATATCCCCCTGCTCAACCTCCATCATACGCATGGTTGCCATGGCAGCCCGCCCTGCAGCAAAATCCTTCCGGATCAACTCCTGCTCTCCGTCGGAAGAGTCTCTTCCGTACGCAAGGGAACCGTCGCTTCCATAATAGAGCCGAAGCATTTTGTCAGCAACATCGGCAACCTTTGCAATGTCCAGGACAATCTGATATACGCCATCCGCGTCCTTACGGACAATATCAATTTCGCAGGCACTCCAATACGGATCCGCACCGATCTGATCACTGTTGATAAACCCGTGCTGATCCTCACGGTCATTCTTCTGATTTCCGTTCAGGTCCTTGTAGAAAATCGGAATCAATTCCGCCTGTTTATCCATGGTCCATTCGCCGTTTTTTACGGTGTCATACGGGTACGGCTGATTGTATGCGTCGAACAGATTTTTGTTGAACATGGTCACAAAAGCGAACCGATACATCGACAACAGTGCGGCTCCCGTAAACGCATACTGCGTTCCTTTGTACTCCGCGGTTTCGTTGAACCCCTGTGACCAATAGGGCTTTGCAAGGTCAATATCGGAAAAATTGCGCACATTGTGGTACAGTCCGTCCAAAGATGCTTTCATCGTCAGAAAGCATGCCGAGGCACTGACATCGTATTTATCATCACCGATCGTGACCACTCGCCTGATTTCTTCCACTACATCGTCCGGAACAGCCCCTGTAATCTGCACGTTTTCCAATTTGATATGCAAACGATCCTCTACCAGAATCCTGCGATTATAAATGGCATCGTTGACGATTTCCTGATTGCTCTTTTCAACCGAAATTTCATCTGCGGTCCAATTAGCACGCGCGTGGTTCAGAATGGTAACGGTTGCGCCGCCGAAATCCAGATCATCCGCCAATCCGTCCAGGCGGGAATCCGCAGTTGTTTCCTCCATTTTCGACCCATCGGAAACGGCACCGCTTTCCCGCTCCGTATCCGTCTCCGAGGCACAGGCACAAACGGACATCAGAATGCCGAGTGCCAACAAAAAGCACAAAATTTTTGTTCTCATTGCGAATCCTCACAAACCATCCTTACTCTCTTTCCTTGTATTTGTCCAGCTTTTTCAATATGGTTCTGTTCAGCTTGTTTTGGCACGTTTTTGCCTTTTTTGCATAGGTAGAGGCAACCGTGTTTTTGTTATTGACAGTCATCGTGCGGAAGGCGTCATGGAAGCTGTCCAACACGGACGTATAAATAATTCCCGGGTCAATGTAAATATTCTCGTATATCAGATCCAGCATCTTCCATGATTCCGGATCGCTCATATATTTATACTTCAGTGCGGTTTCGTAATATGCCGGTGTCACGGCTTTATAGCTTTCCGATGCAAGCGCCTCCAGTACAGCACCGACAAACGGGCGGTCCTCAACGACCACCGTGTTCGGGACGGCAAAAACAGTAAACTGGTCATGTAAAAGCGATCGGTAATTCTTCTGTTGCACCGAAAACTTCGGCATCGGGACAATTCCGTATTTGTCGGTCATGTTGCGAATGTCGCCGGATTCGACCTCCATCATCCGCAATGTGGTCATTGCTGCTTTTCCCTGTGCAAAATTCTTGCGCATCTGCACCTGTTCGTCATCGTTTGCCTGCCGTTTGAAAACAAAGGAGCCGTCTGTTCCGTAATACAAATACAAAACCTTATCTGCCATATCGGACAAACGCTCAATATCCAGCACCATCTCAAACACGCCGTCCGTGTTTTTGTTGATGATCTCCACCTCACATGCGCTCCAGTACGGGTCTGCACCGATCTGGTCGCTGTTTGTAAAACCGTGCTGATCCTCTTCGTCGTTGATCTGATTTCCGTTGAGATCTTTGTAAAACAGCGGAATCAGCTCTGCCTGCTTATCCAGCGTCCATTCCCCATTGGAAACAAGCGTGTAAAGATACTCCTGATTGTTCTTATCAAACAGATTTTTGTTGAACAGCGTCACAAAGGCAAACCGATACATCGAAAGCAGCGCGGCGCCTGTAAAGGCATATTGCGCACCGCCGTACTCGGACGCCTCGTTGAATCCTTGCGCCCAGTAGGGCTTTTCCAGATCAATGTGATCAAAATGCAGAATGTTGCTGTAAATACCGTCCAAAGATGCCGCCATGGTCACAAAGCATGCCGAGGCACTGACCTCATATTCCGTATGCCCGCTCTTGACAACGCGCTTGACCTCGTCAATCACGTCCTCCGGTCTGACATCATTCCGCTGTATATTTTTCATCCGGATTCCCAAGCGCTCTTCCACATGTGTCTGGCGATTAAAAATCGCATCATTTACAACCTCAGCATTCGCACTTTTCACCGTAATCTCATCATCGGTCCAGCCGGAACGGTTCCGACTCAGAATCCGGAACTCTCTGTTTTGAAAATCCAGCTCCGGAAGATCATCCAAAACCCTGTCACTATCACTCTCCCCTTCCGAAAATGCGGTCGTAGTGACAGCGGACACATCCCCGTTATCCTCCGATTGATCGGACGCACACGCAACACAGGAAACCAGACACAACAACGCAAGTAAAAAACAGACAGACCTCTTCATAACCTCTGCTTCCCTTCTCTGTTTCAAATTGTTCAAATGACTCCCTACAAAGGGATGGTATCCCGGCTATTATAGCATATTCCGTTTCATCTTGCAAGTGCTTTTGACAAAAACAAATCAAAAAATCTCCGTTTTTTGTTGCAGTTCAACCATATTCCGACCGACAGGAAAACAGCCTGTACCGATTTTCGGATAAAAACAAAATTTTTTTCAAAAACCCCTTGCAAAACCGGGGCAGGTGTGATATAATAGCACGGTACAAAGGGGTATAGCTCAGCTGGTAGAGTACCGGTCTCCAAAACCGTGGGTCGCGGGTTCGAATCCTCCTGCCCCTG
>FR890528.1:10849-11574 GCA_000433415.1 Clostridium sp. CAG:448 | reverse complement strand
TGTGATCGCACTCGCATCGGCACACAACACCCTGCTTGGGCACTACCTCTGCCGCGGCAGCATTGATCTGCACCGCACCTTCGCACGGACACGGATTCCGGAGGGACAGAAGGGGCATCTTTCCATGGAGCGGTTTGAAAAGCAGAAGCAGTCGCTCGGTCATCCGAACGCCGAAGAGCTTGACGGTGCACGCCGTGCGGTTGCGGAATTTCTCCAAAAAGCATGAGCAAACAGGCTGTTTCCAAGCATCCTGCCGCAAGCGGCGCGCCGGGCGGCAATACTTCCCAAAAAAGGCGCGCGTCTAAAATTCTGATTATTATCGCGTTCGGCATCCTGTCTGTGCTGTCGGTTCTGGTGTGTACCGGAATCGGCAGTGTCAGGATTCCGATTCCGGATGTCGCAAAGGCGCTGTTTGTCAAGGATGAAAGCATGGCGCGTCTGCTGGTCTGGAATCTGCGCTTCCCGCGCGTGCTGGTCGGCGGATTGGTCGGCGTTTGTCTTTCGCTTTCCGGCTGCATTCTGCAGGGCGTCATGCGCAACACAATGGCATCCCCTTCCACCATCGGCGTCACAGGAGGCGCAAGCTTTATCGGATACCTGACACTGGTCGCTTTTCCCACTTACGCTTACCTGCTCCCGGTCGGTTCCATCCTGGGCGCATTCGTCACAACCATGCTGATCTATGCGTTGGCATACCAGAAAGGGGTTTCGCCGGTCAAAATGAT
>FR890528.1:8235-10759 GCA_000433415.1 Clostridium sp. CAG:448 | reverse complement strand
GAATCGCTCGGCAACGCCTCCGGCTTTCTGGTCGGCGGGCTGAACGGTGTGGGTTGGGAAAGCTTCCGCATGATTCTTCCCTACGCCGCGGTCGGCATCTTCATCTGCGCCTTTCTTCCCTCCCGGATGAACATTCTCATGCTGGGCGACGAAACGGCAAATGCACTGGGGTTGCGCACCGAGGTCTTCCGCTTTTTCCTGATTGCGGTCTCCTCCCTTCTGGCAGGCGCGGCAATCGCCGTCGCTGGACTGATCAGCTTTGTGGGACTTGTGGTGCCGCATATCGCACGGCTTCTGGTTGGGTCGGACTACAAGTATCTTTTCCCGGCATCCGCACTGCTCGGATTCTCCCTGGTCTGCATTTGCGACACGGTGGGACGTGTGATCCTCCCGCCGGGTGAAGTGCCGGTCAGCATTATTCTTTCGTTTATCGGCGCACCGTTCTTTCTGTATCTGTTGCGCACACGGGAAGGAAAGAAGGGGTGACGGAGATGACGGAAATGTATTTCGGATTTCGCAACATTTGCGTGGAGTATGGCAAAAAGGAAGTCCTGCGCGGACTGACGCTGGATATTCCGCGTGGGAAAGTCGTCACGCTGATCGGTCAGAACGGGTGCGGAAAATCCACTCTGCTCAAGACCGTTTCCAAGGCGGTGACGCCGCGGCAGGGTGAGGTGGTATTTCTTGATCGAAAGCTCTCCGCCTACCCGCCCAGACGGCTTGCACAAAAAATCGCTTACCTCGCACAGGTACATGAATCTCCCCCTGACATTGACGTGCGCACACTGGTTTCCTACGGCAGATTTCCGTATTCGCGCTTCGGGCGCGGAATGACCGCCGAGGACAGCCGGATCATTGACCGTGCGCTGTCGCTGACCGGTCTCACGGATTTGTCCGACCGCATTCTTTCCACGCTTTCCGGCGGCGAACGCCAGCGTGCATGGATTGCCATGACCATTGCGCAGGAACCGGAAATTCTGATTCTGGACGAACCGACCACCTATCTGGATGTAAGTTACCAGGTGGAGGTTTTGGAACTGATACGACGGCTCAACCGTGAGCTTGGCATTACCATTGTCATGGTACTGCACGACATCAATCTTGCCGCCCGTTATTCGGACTGTCTGGCGGCGATTCGGGGCGGTGTTCTCTTTGCGGCGGGAACACCGGACGAGATGGTGACAGAGAAAAATCTGCACGACATCTTTGAAATTGAAGCCGCTGTTTACAAAGACCCGATCCACGGGTGCCCGTATTTTATCCCCCAAAGGACAACCTTTGGCATAAAATAAAAGGCGACACTGCGCCATTCACACCGCTCTACAGCGTCGCGCATTACACCGTTGAAATGACGCGGTGAAGCCTAAAGCAATCTCAAACCATATGGAGGAAAAAAACAATGAAAAGAATCTTTGCCCTGTTTCTCTGCCTCTGCCTTTTGGCAGGTGCGCTTATCGCCTGTGCGGTGAAAGGCCCCGACTCCGCGGAAGATACGACGACCGCGAACACAAACGGTGAGAACACAACAGCGAATGCCGATACCAAAGGCAATGGCACTTCCGACGATACCGAACACGGCGACGTAACGGACGCCGCATCCACGGACAGAGAGGATATCACAACCCCATCTGATCCTGCAGACGACGAAAATGCTGCGCTCAAAGCTGCACTGCGTGCGGAATTCCTGAAGGCAGCGGATGAGGTCATCGTCAATGAAGACTCCGTCACGTTCAAGGATGCAACCTCGACGGACGGCTCTACCCTGACCATCAAGAAAAACCCCGGCAAGGTGCTCAACCTTTATGCAAGCTTCACCACGCTTTGGTACGAGGCAGGCGGCTTTGGTACGAGGCAGGCGGTTCGGTCATCGGTTGTATCGGTGGTAACAGTTCTAAGGAGCTGTATCAGGAATACATCGGCAGAGATATTACGGCTGACGCGGGTATGACCGTTGTTGCAACCTCATCGTCCGGCAAAAAGTGGGATGTGGAAACCGTAATCGCGCTCAACCCCGATCTGATCATCTGTTCCACTGCAATGAGCGGTTACTCCACCATTGAAAAACCCGCAAAGGCTGCCGGAATCCCCGTGATCGCAGTCAGCTACGATGATTTTTCGGACTATCTGAAATGGTTCAAGGTCTTCTGCAACCTTTCCGGTCATGCCGAACTGTGGGACAGCATCGCTATGAAATCACTGGAAGATGTTATCAATGTTCTCTGTGAGATTCCGGATGAAAATGCACCGCGCGTATTCAGCATGTTTGCCAGCGCAAAGGATCTGCAAGCCAACACCTCTGCCACCGTCGTCGGCGGAATGGTAACGGCAATGAAAGCAAAAAACATTGTTGACGATTGGGACAACGCAAGCGGCGCAGAGCGGTTGGAAATCAACCTGGAAACCGTGTTTGCGGCAAACCCGGACATTATTATCATTCAGTGCCATGCCGGCACAGACGCGGCAAAAGCACAGGTAGAAGAAATTTACGGCAATAACCCCGTTTGGCAGTCCCTGAACGCGGTCA
>FR890528.1:0-8177 GCA_000433415.1 Clostridium sp. CAG:448 | reverse complement strand
TTCCACAACAAGCCCAACAGCCGTTTTGCCGAAGCATATGAAAAGCTGGCGGAGATTCTCTATCCGGACGCAGCGTTCTCGTTCAAGAACGAAAAATGATTTTTACCGAGCGGTATAAAAGTCATCATGACGCATCGCGTCATCTGAAAAAACGATACACAGCCAACACTGCGGGGGCAGAATATCTCCCCGCAGTGCTTGCACAAGAAGCAAAAAGCCGTCGTGTCATTTACCTGCATGTGCCGTTTTGCAACAAGGTCTGCACATTTTGTCCCTTTCACCGCCCGGATGAGCTGAACCGGCGCGAATATCACCTGTACCTCATTCGGGAAATGCACAAAGTGCGGGATTACCCGTACATGCAGGCGCCGATTGATGCCATCAATTTCGGCGGCGGCACACCGACTTCCCTTTCACATATGCAGATGGAAGCGGTTCTCTCGGAATTGCACAACAGCTTCACCATTGCACCGGGAGCGGAAATCAGCGTGGAAACCTCGGCAACGGGTCTTTCGGATGAAATGATTGCAGTGCTGAAAGCGGGCGGCGTCAACCGTCTCTCGGTCGGCATTCAGACTTTTGATCCGACGGCAAGAAAACTGCTTGGCAGACGCGGAAGCGGCGAATTTGCAGCCTCCCGTGTAGAAGCCGCTATCCGGGCAGGTATCCGCAACACCAGCGTGGATCTGATTTACCACTACCCAGGGCAAACGGACGAACAATTGGAACACGATCTTGACACGGTCGCAGCGCTTGATGTAGCCGGGGTTTCACTGTATTCCCTGATGCTGCACGAAAAAACGCCGCTTTACCGGCGGCTTGATCAGGAAGCAAAGACGGAAATGGGAAACCTGCACCGCGAAAAAGAACTGTTTGACCATATTTTTGACGGATTGACCCGGCGCGGTTACAGGATGCTTGAACTGACCAAAATGGTCAAGGACGGGCGCGACCGCTACGACTACATGGAAATCCGGCACAGCGGCGGAAGCTGCATTGCACTCGGGCACGGTGCCGGCGGCAATATCGAAAACTATTTTTATCACAACGCATATACGGTTCCGGATATTTCCGAGGCAACCCGTGTCTGTTCACGCGGACGGGTTCTGCTGCCGGAATACCGTATTCTGGATGCACTTGTTTATGCACTCCAAAAAGGCGACGCCAAATTGGGACCGTATGCGGAACAACTCGGTGTCGACCTGCTTTCCCTGCTTGCGGAACCGCTGACGGAATTTGTCAACAGCGGCTATCTGACCGTAGAGGGCGACCGTGTAACCCTGACGCGGGAGGGGTTGTTTTTTGGAAACAATATCATTTCGGAGCTGATAAACCGCATCAGCGACAGTCCGGAATAACAGGAAAGGAAGTGAACATATGAAACTGCATGCTTCTGGTGAGGATTATTTGGAAGCGGTATTGATTCTGGAAAAAAAGAAGGGCGCCGCCCGTTCAGTGGACATTGCCGAGCAGCTCGGCGTGAGCAAACCCAGTGTCAGCCGCGCCGTTTCGCTTCTGAAAGAGGGCGGATTCCTCTGGGCAGACGATAATCTTTTGTACCTGACCGATGCCGGCAGAGAGGTTGCTGAAAAAATATACGAACGACATTGCTTTTTCAAGAACCGTCTTCTGAATGCCGGCGTGGACGAAACAACTGCCGAAAAGGAAGCCTGTCAGTTGGAACATGGCCTTTCGGATGACAGCTTTGACAAAATCAAACGTGCCGCAACGGACTGTAACAATTGAGATTTCCCCGGCGTTTCGCTCCGTGTAAAGAATAAATGGTATTTCTGCTGTCCGCAAATCGGCGCACGCAGAAAAAAAAGGCAGACTGAACACAGTCCGCCTTTTTTCTATGGACCTAAGGGCAACACTGCGCAATCCGCGCGGCGCATTGCACCGTTGGAATTACGCGGTGAAGCCTTGAGGTGTCGCTTGGCTTAAAGCTTTTCTTAAGGCATTACCGCGCAATTCCGATGGTGCAATTGCGCGGTAATGCCTTAAAGTTTTCTTTTTTTGCGAATGATCAGAAGAATGATGATCACTGCCGTAACAATGCCGACCACGGAACATGAGATGATGATGGCAACCAGCGCACCGGTATTGGACGTTGGATCAGCAGGAGTCCTGTCAGTGGTCGTCTCACCCGTACCGGTTGTACTGTCCGTATCGGTAGTGTCGTCCGCACCGGTGGTATTCTCTTCCGCTGCGGTGGTTTCCTCCGCACCGGTGTCGGTGGATTCTTCAAAAACCTTATCTGCCGTTTTCATCGGGAACCAGCAGCGTCCCGTTCAGCGTAACCGTGAAAGTATTTGCATCCGACACTGTGAAGCTGAAGCCGCCGCAGTAGGTTTTACCGTCGGTCAAGCCGTCCACACTGGGGGCATCTGCGTCTGTTTCTTCTACAAAGCCGCATCCGCAGAGCTTTTCGTGCGTTTTGGTATTCCATACACAAGAGTGCGTATGCGCAACGACCTTAACATTACCTGCGATACCGACACGACCGTCGATGATCTCACCCGTATTCATATCCTCAAGCGCCTTGCCTTCTGCAAGGAAGTCGAGAATCAATTTGCCTTTACCGCCAATGGTGATGTTAGCGAATTCGCCTTCCAAAATGGTGAAATCAACCGTGTTTTCGACCTTTTCTTCTCCAATTTCCACTATGTTGTACTTACCGCCCGACAAAGCAGTGTGCTTTCGTTTTCCGCCTTGATTGTGCCGGTAAACGTATCGCCGCTGTAGACCTTCATCGTGCCGCCGGACTTTACCGTGTGCCTTCAGGTACTCCCCCATGGCAACAAGCATATATGCCTCGGTCAGATTTTTCGTACCGCTCGCACCGTCGCCGCCGATATACGGGAAATGTTCAAGCATATCCCGCTCATAGAGATTCCAGATATCCGCAAATGCCGCGTCATAGGGCTTCCCGCCGGCGCTTTCCAATTCGGGACCGACCAGTGAAAGAAAGCTCCGCATCTTTTTTTTGCGGCCTGTTCCGATTCTTTTGATAATACGCGTGCATATTTCCCACTCCCCGTTTTTCTTTTGTTGACTGAAAAGTCAGGCTCATGCGCTCTGCCGGATGCTGCAGCGCCTTAGCTCTCCGCAGAACCGAAAGCGGCTTTATCCGAGAGGTATTTCCCCGCTTCCTTTTCAAGTGAGCGCCAAATCGGGTAGTCCACACCGGTTTCATCAAAGAAGCGTTCCAGATCCCGGTTCAGCGCGTCCATTTCGTCGACTGCGTTCATTGCGTGATCCGAGGCGCAGATTTTCCCCAAGACGGTTGCGCACATGAGTTTGAAGAAGCGCAGGCAGGTCTTTCGGTATGCGTCGCCCTCAAAGTCTTTGTCCGCTTTCGGCAGAATTTCATGTCCGGCAGTCTGAATTGCCCGGTAGCCCTCAATATTGGCATCGATCATCCGGTTCAGGTATGCCGTGTTTCCCCGGAGCTTTTTCAGGTCGCCGTCCGTTTTGTAGCAGGCGAATGCCGCCGGTATCACAAATGCGGCATGGCACAACAGATAATCCCCCATGTTGGGCTCATAGACCACCTTATATTTGGTTCCCTCAAAAATCCGTCCGATCAGCGCCTCATTGGAAGGGGCGCCGGAAAGCTGACCGATGGTGATTTTTTTGAGATCTATGCACACCACACGGTCGCACTCCCGGTGTCCTGCCGAAAGCGCAAAGGCGAACATCACGTTTTTCTCCGGCAACGAGGCGGCAAGCTCTTTGGCACGCACATTGTTGCCGACAAAAACGATATTCTTTGACTTGTTGGCCCGGAGCGCATCCGTCACCGACCCAATCTGCGTATACCGGACGGCAACGAAAATCACGTCGTACCCATCCTCCGGCGCAAGTCCGGTCACCACCGGGACCCGGCTGACCGATGTGCGGGAAGAAAACATCTTTTTGATCCGCAATCCGTCCTTTTTGATCGACTCCGCCCACTTTCCGCGTGCCAGCAGCGTTACATCCTTCCCCGCACGGAACAGATTGTTCGCGAGATTACATCCGAGCACTCCCGCACCGTAAACCAATACTTTCATTTTTGTATACTCCCTTCTGTTTATCCCAGTGCCACATCCAGCACCATCATCACACTGAATCCGACCGCAAAAAACACCGTCCCGATATTGGAATGCTCCCCCTGTGACATTTCGGGGATCAGCTCCTCCACCACCACATAGAGCATGGCACCCGCGGCAAAGCTCAGAAGATAGGGCAATGCCGGAATGATAAGCTGTGCGGCAAGCAGGGTGAGTACGGCGCCGATCGGTTCCACAACACCCGAGAGCACGCCGCCCAGAAAAGCCCTACCCTTTTTCTCTCCCTCGGCGCGGAGCGGCATGGAAATGATTGCGCCTTCGGGAAAATTCTGAATTGCGATTCCGAGCGACAGGGCAAGCGCGCTTGCCGCCGTAATCTGCGTGTTTCCCGCAAGAAATCCCGCGTACATCACACCGACTGCCATTCCTTCCGGAATATTGTGCAGTGTGACTGCCAGCACCATCATGGTCGTGCGTCCGAGCTTGGTCTTCGGTCCCTCTGCCTGACTGCTGCCGACATGCAGGTGCGGAATCAGATGGTCCAGCGCCAGCAAAAACAGCACCCCGACCCAAAAACCGATGAATGCCGGCAGAAACGAAAGCGCTCCCATATCCGCCGACTTTCCTTGCCGCCAAGATCGGTGCGCCACCGGGAAAGATATGCCGTATATTGCAGCTGAACCTTCTCCCACACTTTCTCCCGCTGCGCGGGCGGATAGTGCAATGCGATTTTCTTTTGGATTTCCTTTTTGCACGGTTTTGTATACACCACATGCACACGCCGGTCAAATTGCAGTTCCTTCTCTTTCATATCTGCCTCCTTACAAGAGTGCGGCGGTGTGCCGCCTGTACTTCTTCTGAAAATTCCGCGGGACGCACCGTCAGCACCGGATGAGCCGTGCCCGATTCAAAGTATTTGATGCGCGCTCTATTTTCGCAGAATTGCCGTTATCTTGGCAAAATCCTCCCTTGCCTCTTTGAAGTACGGCAGCATACAGTAGCAATGCACCATCTTCGGTCTGGCAAAGGCGGTGTACCGAACCCCCGCGCGTTTGCAGGCTTTTTCAAAATCCGGCAGAGCACCGTACAGCACCTCGTCCGCAGAATAGAAGAAATGAATGTCGCCAACGCCGGAGAAATCCCCGCGTGAGCCGGAAATCATATCATCCGGCACACTTTCCTGCCCGTGACGCATGAACTTTTCGACCGTCACCATAAAGGCATAGTCAATGGCAACATCCTGTCCGTTCAGCGCCTGCATGCGCGCCCCTGTTCTCTCCGGAATCCAATACAGGTTAGCACACGCTAACTATGATGCCATTTGAAAAGCCGCTTGGCGGCATTTTTCCTTGGTCGGCTGCACCTCATAAAAATGACCGCAACCGTTTATCCGGTCATATTATAACATATGCAAAGTGATTTTTCAATAGCAAAATAAAAATTTCGGGGCAATTTCCGCTCTTTCCTGTGTCTTCCCCCGCCGGAATTTGCGGCGCATCCGCTAAATTCGGTTTTGCCCTTGATTTTTTGCGCTTGCGGGTGTATAATACCAGACTGTGCAATCTCTTGAAAGCAAATCATTGCAACCGGAAGGATTTATCCGTATGACTACAAACAGACCCCCCGCGCCTGCCGCACAGCGGCAGCCGGGAAAACTTGCGCAATTTTTGCGAAAAAACACGGTGTTTGTCATTGCCCTGCTCGCCGCCGTCGTAACAGCCTTTTTTGTCCCGCCCGACGCGCAGTACCTGAGCTATTTCGACTGGAAAACCCTGTCCTGCCTGTTCTGCACGCTCGCGGTCATCTGTGCTTTGCGCAACATTCACTTTTTCACGGTTGTCGCGCACAAAATCGTCGGCATGACGGGCAATATCCGCCGCGCCATCATCGCCATCATCATGATTACCTTCATCGGCTCCATGCTGATTGCCAATGATATGGCGCTTCTGACATTTCTGCCGCTCGGATACCACGTTCTTGCATCCTCCGGGCAAAAAAAGCACATGGTTTTTACCTTTATCATGCAGAACATCGGCGCCAATCTCGGCGGAATGCTGACGCCGTTCGGCAACCCGCAAAACCTGTACCTGTATAACAAGTTTCAGATTCCGACCGCAAAATTCATGGGCATCATGGCAATTCCCTTTGCGGCGGCAATCTTTCTGATCCTTGTGTGCTGTCTGATTCTGATCCGCCCCGAACCCATCCGTGTGGAGAATCAGGAAGACGACCGGCTGCCGGTCGGCAGAACCGTTCTCTACCTGCTTTTGTTTGCCTTCTCCATCGTCATCGTTTTCCGCCTGATTCCCTATTACATCGGACTGATTGTCATTCCCGCCGTTCTTTTGTTCGCGGATCGCAAGGCGTTGCGGAATGTGGATTACTTTCTGCTTCTGACCTTCGCCTGCTTCTTTGTTTTTTCGGGCAACATGGCGCGCATTGACGGCGTAAACCGGGTTCTGTCATCGCTTATGGCAAAGAACCCGCTCATTGTCAGCATTCTCTCCTGTCAGGTCATCAGCAATGTGCCGTCCGCCATTCTTTTGTCCGGCTTTACCACCGAGTACCGGGCATTGCTCTACGGCGTCAATATCGGCGGCACCGGCACTCTGATCGCCTCGCTTGCCAGTCTGATCACTTTCCGGCAGTATACCGCGCTGGAACCGGCGGGAACCAAACGCTATCTCGGCGTCTTCACGCTCCTGAACTTTTTGTTTCTCGCCGTCATGACCGGCGTTTGCGTATTGCTTCTGCAATAGGGCGGTACGCTGTGCCGTCTCACCGTAGCGGGAAAACCCGGCGTGCGTTTCAGGCGCCACAGGTTTCAATTTACAACGCCCTTCAGAAACCCGCTTTTTGCCCCTTCCTCCGTATCGTCCGATTCGTCGTAGGCGTCGTAGGGGGCAGTCGGGTCATGGGCTCTTTTCCGAAAGGGCGAGCAGAGCTTATCCTTATGGGCAAAGGCAAATTCAAAATTGTCCGTCCATCCGGTGTGACCGGTGATGAAGAGCGGACGGACACCCAATTTTTTGAGTTTGGTTTCCAGAATGGCAAGTGATTTGACCGCCAGTTTGTTGTTTTCCGCCAGCGTGGAAATAAAACTGTATCCGCCATCGGCGCCGAACCACAGGGTATCGCCGGTGAACAGATACCGATCATCCACAAGATAGACCATATGTCCCCAAGTGTGTCCCGGGACAAGGAAGCATTTGATCTTGATGTCGCCGATGCGCAGGGTTTCGCCGTCTTTGAGCAATTGTTTGCGGTTGTTGATAGTCACCTGCGGCAGCTTGTAGAGGTGATAGATCACCTTGCGGCGCACCTCCCCGGTCAGATAGCGGTTCTCGGTTTCTCCGATGTACAGTCTGGCATTCCGGAAAAGTCCCGGGCTGTCGGCTTCCACGGCACCCACGTGGTCGGTGTCCTGATGCGTGATGAGAATGTGGTGCACGGATTTCGGATGGATACCCAGCCATGCCATTTTTTCGGCAAGGCGGTCGTAATTGTAACCCGCATCAATCATGATGGTCGTATCGCCCTTGCGGTAGAAGAAGATGTTTGCCACCCACTCCCGCACGCAGGCGACGTTTTCGTCGATCCAGCCGGTATTCAGCGGCTTGAAAATCTCCTTGCCGCGGTACATTCTGCTCATTTCCTTTTTCTGAAATTCGGTTGCTTTCTTTGACATGTTCCGATCTCCTTTCGTTTGTTTCACTCTGCTCTGCCGGCTTTTTCCCGCGTTCCCGCCTGCCTGCCCGCAAAGACGGCATTCGCGATCATCCAAATGCACAGTGCCGCGTTGCCCGAGCCCTGGCTCAGGACAAAATCCCATGTGGAAACATCTGCCCCGAGCGCCTGGCGGATATCGGGAATCAGTACGAATATAACCTGAAAAACGATCATATGGAAGGCAAACATCCACCGCGGCAGGACGGTTTTCTTTGTCAGCAATGCAAAGGCACCGGCAAGAATCAGCAAAACCATTCCCGCGTAGGCAATAAACATCGCGGGCATCAGACGGGCATACTGCTCCGCGATCAGCGCCGTTGTTTCTTCCCGTCCGAGAAGCGGAGAAAGCGTGTTTGTCCAGTCGGCAAGACTGCCGATAAAGAAATGCAGCGC
>FR890527.1 GCA_000433415.1 Clostridium sp. CAG:448 | reverse complement strand
CGGGGCGGGGAACTGTTTGACGCCTGGCAGGCGCGGCTGGCGCGCTTCCGGCTGGCGGCGCGGGATTGGAAAAATCTGCGCCTGTACCCGTCGGACGACCCCGGGAAGATCGTGATTCTGACCGGGGGGCTTGGGCGGAGCGGCAGGGAGGTGGCTGCGCTTCTGCGGGAGCGCTACCGGATTGAACCGGAGGCGGCGTGGACGCGCCATCTGCTTGCCATGACCTCCGTCTGCGATACCGACGAGGGCTTTGCACGGCTGACGGCTGCGCTTGCCGAAATCGACCGTATGCCCGGCGAGGGGGTCTGCCCGCCGCCGCTTGTGTACGGCATTCCGCAGACGGTTGTGCCGCTTTCGCGTGCGGAACGCGCCGCGCGGGAAACGGTGCCGCTTGCCAGCGCCGTCGGGCGGATCAGCGGGGGATACGTCATCCCCTACCCGCCGGGCATCCCGGTGCTTCTGCCCGGGGAACGGATCACGGCGGACATCCGTGGGAACGGATCACGGCGGACATCGCGGACGTGATCGGACGCGCCCTGGCGGCAGGCGAGGTGCAGAACACCGAAAACACCCTGCCGCAGGCGCTGACGGTACTGTGTGACACGTGAAAGCCTGGCAAATATGCCGGCAAGCATGCCTGGCAAATATGCCTGACAAATATGCCGGCAAATATGCCTGAAAGTATGAAAAAAGCGAGGGAATATCCATGAAAAGACGGTTGCCGATGACGCTGCTTTTTCTTGCGCTCTGCCTTCTGTTTGCCTGTACCGGGCGGGTCGACCGTCCGGGCGCGGACACGACCGGCACTGCCGGCGCGGGAAATCTGCACGGGGAGAGCCGGGCGGACGCGGACGGCACACAGGCGTCCGGGACGCAGGAACCCGAACGGGAGCCGCCGGACGCGTCCGATATGGACGACGGGGTGCCATATAGGAATCTGATTTTCCTTTCCGCCTATGCCACGGGCGCGCGCTTCGGCACGCCGCTGTGGAACGGATATGCGGAAATTTACAACACCGGCGACACTGCCATTCCCCTGAAAGGGCTGGCGCTTTACGTCGGAAACGGCGACGGGGCGTATACGGAGTTCCGCTTTGACTGGGACGACGTTGTGCCGCCGCAGGGCAGCTTTCTTTTGCGCGGGGCGGACCCCGCGCCGCAGCTGCGGACGGAT
>FR890526.1:13022-16156 GCA_000433415.1 Clostridium sp. CAG:448 | reverse complement strand
GACACGGTGCGGGGGTAGGAGGCATAAATTTCGGTCAGAACCCGGTAAAGCGTCTGCGCATCCCCCCACTGCACAAAGGCAAGGATACCGGCGCGCAGCGGGTAGTTCATCACGCTGTCCAGCTGACTGCCGCGCAGATAGGTGCGGCGCTTGCCGTAGGCAATCTTGTCCGCGGCATTTTCCCACACTTCGCCCAGCACAATTCCCTGTCCGTCGGACGCCGTTTGCACGCGCGCCCGGAATTCTTCCAAGAACGTGTCGCTCAGCTCGTCCGCAACGTCCAGCCGCCATCCGTCGGCGCCGCGCCGCAGATACCGCTCGGCAATGCCGTCTTCTCCCGTAAAATAAGCCCGACAATCCGCGTTGTCCTGCTGCAGACGGGGCAGAATGGGGATGCCCCACCAGGATTCATAGGAATCCGGCCAGTGCCGGAAGCGGTACCAGGGGTAATATGGCGAGGAGCGGGAGCCGTAAGCGCCCGGTTCCGGATAGGTTCCGTAGCGGTTGAAATACCGGCTGTCGTCCCCGGTGTGGTTGAACACGCCGTCCAGGATCACGCGCATGCCCTGCGCCTTTGCCGCAGCCATCAGGCGGTCGAACGCCGCCTCGCCACCGAAGGAGGAGTCGATTCTCTCGTAATCCCCCGTGTCGTACTTATGGTTGGAATGCGCGTGGAAGATGGGGGAGAGATACAGCACGGTCACCCCCAGGGAGGCAAGATAGGGCAGCTTTTCGACAACGCCCCAGAGGTTGCCGCCGAAAAACACGTTGTTGGCAAGCGCGCCGCCGCGCTCCTCGGGATAGGCGGGGATGCCGTGATCCCAGCCCGGATCCAGAACGCCGTCGTCGTGCAGGGGGGCGTCCCCTGCCCCACGGCAGAAGCGATCCACGAAAATGTGGTACATCACGCCCTGCCCAAGCCAGTCCGGCACCCGGAAATCCGGGCGGTAAAACAGGAGCCGGAATTTCCCGGCGCTCTGCGCGGCAAGGGTAAAGTCCAGATTGTTTTCCGTGTCCGAATAGCGGCGCTCCTGCGCGCGCAGAAAAATCAGCTCATAGTAAAACAGCCCGCTGCCGTCCCCGGCGCAGTACGGGGCAAAATCCGGTGAAAGACAGTATGTATCCTGCCCCTCCCACGTTTCGGAAAAGGACATCTCCAGGCACTGCGTCTGTCCCCCGTCCGGCGCAAAGCCGAGCAGAACGCCCGTGATGCCCCATGCCCGCGGCAGACGGACGCGGAAAAGGAGGGATGCCCCGCCCGGAAACGCGCCGAGGCGGGAGGCATCCTGACCGTCACACTCTTTTTCCAGCACGGCGGGATATGCCGTTCCGGTTTCGATTTCATCTGATCGTTTGGGAAGCATACGGTTCCCCTTTCCGGTTTCTGTACTTTTTGTTTTCCCGTCCGGGAATGCGGCTCAGTTTTCTTTGATGGGCTGGATATGCCAGATCCTGTCGGCGTATTCGCGGATACAGCGGTCCGCCGCAAAATATCCTGCCGCCGCCGTGTTCAGCAGTGCCTTTTTCGTCCATGCCGTGCGGTCACGGTAATCCGCGATGACCCGCTCGTGCGTGGTACGGTAGGATTCAAAGTCGGCAAGGCACATATACGGGTCGGCAACGCCGTGACCGTTGAGCAGATAGGAGGCGAGATCCGCAAAGGACTCCCCTGCAAACCCGACCGACAGGTAATTGACGATCCGCTCCAGGCGCGGATTGTTGGCGTAATACTCCGCGGAACGGTAGCCGCGCAGCCACAGCTCGTCCACTTCCTTGCTGTTCAGTCCGAAAATATAGATATTGTCGTCGCCGACCGCTTCCTTCATCTCCACATTGGCACCGTCCAGCGTGCCCAGCGTCAGGGCACCGTTGATCATCAGCTTCATACAGCCGGTTCCGCTTGCCTCTTTGCCGGCAAGAGAGATCTGCTCGCTGATTTCGGCGGACGGGATGAGAATCTCGGCGGAGCTGACATCGTAGTTCTCAAGGAACACCACATTCAGCTTTTCTTTGATCTTCGGGTTCTGGTCAATGTCCCGGCTGATCATGCAGAGCAGTTGGATAATCCGCTTTGCCATCTGATAGCCGGGCGCCGCCTTGGCGCCGAAAATGAAGGTCTGCGGCTGCATTTCCAGATTCGGATTTTCCTTGAGGTCCAGGTAAATCCCCACGATATTGAGCGCGTTGAGCAGCTGACGCTTGTATTCGTGCAGGCGCTTGATCTGCACGTCAAAGACGGAATGCGTGTCAATCTGTCTGCCGGTGCGCCTGTAATAGAAATCGGCAAACCGGATTTTGTTGTGGTGCTTGATGGCGCGCACCTGCTCCAGGACAGCGGCATCGTCCGCGTATTTGGCAAACTCCGCCAGCTCCTCCGGATTCTTCCGGTAGCCCGTGCCGATGCAGTCGTCCAGCAGGGCGGCAAGCTCGGGGTTGGAGTAGCAGAGCCAGCGGCGGTGCGCAATGCCGTTGGTCACGTTGTCAAAGCGATCGGGGTACATCCTGCAGAAATCCCGGAAAACGCTGTCCCGCAGAATCTGCGAGTGCAGTTTGGACACGCCGTTGACCGAATGGGAGCCGATGACGGACAGGTTTGCCATGCGCACCTGCCCGTAGCCGACCACGCTCATGCGGGAAATGCCCTGCCAGTTGCCCGGCACCGCGTTCCACGCCTCGCGGCAGAAACGCTCGTTGATCTCCTTGACAATCGCGTAAATACGCGGCAGTTTCAGGCGGAACAGATCCTCGTTCCAGGTTTCCAGCGCCTCGGGCATGACGGTGTGGTTGGTATAGGAGCAGATCTCCGTCACCATCTTCCACGCCTTTTCCCACGGGAAGAAATAATCATCCACAAGAATCCGCATCAGTTCCGGAATGCAGAGCGCCGGATGGGTGTCGTTGATGTGGATTGCCACCTTTTCGGGCAGATTTTCCAGAGTGCCGTAAACCGCCATGTGGTCGCGTATGATGCTCTGGCAGGAGGCGGAAACCAGGAAATACTGCTGGGAAAGCCGCAACAGCTTCCCCTCGGTATGGTTATCGGAGGGGTAGAGCACCTTGGAAATGGTCTCGGCGTTGGTGCTTTCCTCCAGCGCCTGCGCATACTGCCCCTGCGTAAAAAGCCCCATATTGAA
>FR890526.1:5215-12900 GCA_000433415.1 Clostridium sp. CAG:448 | reverse complement strand
TCTCCTCGCAGTTCTCGTACTGAATCTCCAGATGTCCGTTGTTCCAGTTTTCCCGGATCCGTCCGCCGAAGCGCACATGGAAGGTGCGGTCGGTACGCGGAACCAGCCAGACTTCCCCGCCCGGCAGCCAGATGTCCGGCATTTCCACCTGAATGCCGTCCACGATCTTCTGCCGGAACAGTCCGTATTCATAACAGATGGAAAAGCCGGTTGCCGGATAATCCAGTGTGGCAAGCGAATCCATAAAGCAGGCGGCAAGCCTGCCCAGTCCTCCGTTTCCAAGCCCCGCGTCGGGTTCCTTTTCATAAAGCTGCTCTAAGGAAAATCCCATTTTGCCGAGCACTTCCCCGTAGGCTTTGTCCAATCCGAGGTTGCACAGGTTGTTTTTCAGGGAACGCCCCAAGAGGAACTCCATGCACATATAGTAAACACGTTTTGCGCCTGCCTGATTCACGCGCTTTTTGAATACCCCCCGCTTCTCGGTCAGGATGTCGCGGACGGTCATGGCAGTGGCTTTATACATCTGCTCCTGCGACGCCTCGGCACTGGTACAGCCGAAATAACGCGCAAGGATGGATTCGATGTTCTGCCGGATTTGGATGGGTGAAGGATTGTAGTTCATCGGTTTTTTCTGTTTCCTTTCTCTTGGAAAATTCTCTCTTTATTATTCTGCGCCGCCTGTGAGCGCGTCATACATCCGCAGATACTGCATGGCGGAAACCTGCCAGGAAAAATCAATCTGCATGATCTTTTTGACCAGGGCATCGAACGCGTCTCTGTCGCGGTAAAGCGCCAGCGCCGCGCAGGTGCGTTCCATGAGCTGATCGGCGGAATAGTCGGAGAAGGTGAAGCCGTTGCCCATCACCTCGCCGTCCCGGATCCAATAGCCCTTGATGGAATCGTACAGCCCACCCGTTTCGCGCACCACGGGAACGGTGCCGTAGCGGGAGGCAATCATCTGGGACAGTCCGCACGGCTCGCTGCGGGAAGGCATCAGGAACAGATCCGCCGCCGCATAGATCCGCCTGGACAGATCTCTGTCGTAAGCAATCAGCGCCCGTACCCGATCCGGGAAAGTGCGCTCCAGCCAGCGGAAAAACTCCTCGTACTGCGGCTCTCCCTTGCCCAGAATCACGAACTGGACATCCTGCTCCCGCAGCAAGCGCTCGGCAATCGTACTGATCAGGTCGACGCCCTTGTGCGCGGCAAGGCGGGAAATGACCGCAAGCATGGGAACGTCCGCGCGCTCCGGCAGACCGAGCTCCCGCTGCAGGGCAAGCTTGTTTACCGTTTTTCCCTCAGGGAAGGTGGTAAGGTCGTATTTCTGCGCAAGCACGGGGTCGGTTGCGGGATTGTAGTAGTCGGTGTCGATGCCGTTGAGGATGCCGCAAAGTTTGCCTGCGCAGTCGTTCAGGATATAGAACAGCTTATGGGAGTAGGCAGGGGTACGGATTTCCTCGGCGTAACGCGGGCTGACCGTACTGACCCGGTCGGCGCAGACAATGGCACCCTTCATCAGGTTGATGCACCCGTCGTACTGCATCAGTGTGTACTGCTCCGCCCCCAGTTCAAACACGTCCCCCAAAATCGAGAAGCTGTATTTGCCCTGGTATTCGATGTTATGGATGGTAAATACGCTCCGGATGCCGGCATAGGCAGGGTCGGAGGCGTAGCGGGGTTTCAGGTAGACCACCGAAAGTGCGCTCTGCCAGTCGTGCGCATGGAGAATATCGGGATACCAGTCGATCTGCCGCAGCATCTCCATGACCGCTTTGCAAAAGTACGCATACCGCTCTCCGTCGTCGTACTGCCCGTACAGCGCGCCGCGCTTGAAGTAATATTCATTGTCGATAAAGTAGCAGGTCACGCCCCGGTGCACAAGGCTGTACACGCCGCAGTACTGGTTTCTCCACGCAAGCGCGACGGTAAAAACCGCCTCTTCCTTCATCTGCCGGCGGAACTGCTCTCCGATGGCGTCGTAAAGCGGAATCACCAGCCGGACGTCCACGCCGTCCTTTGCCGCTTCCTTGAGCGCGCAGGGCAGGGATCCCAGCACATCGCCCAGTCCCCCGGTGGCTGCGAAGGGCATTGCCTCCGCACCGACAAACAGAATCTTCTTTGCCGTCTGTTCCATTCTCTCTTCTCCTTTCGCAATACGGATTGCCCGGATCAGACCGAGCCTTTTTTGCCGATATAAAACGGCATGCTTTCATGTCCGGACAGCACGCGGTTGTCCCGGATCATTACATCTTTATCGGTAATAACGCAGTTGAGCGACACATTGGAACCGGTATAGGTGTCCTGCATCAGGATGGAATTGCGGATGACGCTGCCCCGTCCGACCTTGACGCCGCGGAAGAGAATGGAATTCTCCACCGTGCCCTCAATGACGCAGCCGTCGGCAACGACGGAGTTGGTCACGTTGGCGCCCTCGCAGTACTTGGCAGGGGCGGAGTTGCGGACCTTTGTCAGAATGGGGCGATTGGGAATATTGAACAGCCCGTCGCGCGCCTGTGCCGTCAGAAGCTGCATGGAGCAGGCAAAGTAGCTCTCCATGGAGCTGATGCAGGCGTACCAACCGTCGTAGGAGTACGAACGGTAATAGGCGCTCGTGATGGTGCGGGCAATGACGTCCCGGAAAAAGCTGGTATAGCCGTGCGCGGATGCCTCGGCAAGCACGCTCATCAGATAAGCGCGCTTCATGACCATAATTCCGGTGCAGACCTCGGCGGTTCCGCAGGGCTTTTTGGCGCGGAAGAAATCGGTCAGGCGTCCGTTTGCGTCCGCGCGCACCACGTCCAGCGGTTCGTCAAAGGACAGCGCGTCCGTGTCCACCGTTTTGGTGACAAACGTGACGTCCGCGCCGCTTTTCGCATGATCCGCGATGACGGCGGACAGATCGATGTTGCAGATCACATCGCAGTCGGAAAGCACGATATATTCCTCGGTACAGCGCCCGATGAAATTGACCACGCCCAGCATGGCTTCCAGCCGGGAGGTATAGAGCTGCCCGGACGGTCCGCCGGCATAGGCGGTGATAAAGGGCGGGAGCAGCTTGATACCGCCGCCCCGGCGCGCCAGATCCCAGTCCTTTCCGGTGCCGATGTGGTCCAGAAGCGACTGGTAGTTATAATGGGTGATCAGTCCGATCTTGGTAATGTCGGAGTTGACCATGTTGGAAAGCGCAAAATCGATCAGCCGGTACCTGCCGCCGAACGGAACGCTCGCCATGGTACGTATCCGGGTCAGTTCCGGGATGCTACGGTCGTGAATATTGGAAAAAATCAAACCTACAGCAGTCATTGTACGCCCCTCCTTATGCCCGATATTCCGCAATCATGGCGCCGTCCGCCACGGTTGCGCCTGCGGGAACCGTTACATCCTCGCCGATGACGGCAATGCCCTGCGCCTTCTCGCGCTCCTTGCCGACCGTCGCGCCGGCACCGATCCGGACGCCGGTGTCCAGAATGGCGTAGCTGACGTCCGCGCCCGCCTCGATGACCGTATCCCCCATGAGGACGCTGTCCCGGACGCAGGCACCCTCCATCACGCGCACGCCGGCACCGACGATGCAGTTTCTGACCGTTCCGTAAATCTCACAGCCCTCGGTGATGTTGCTGTTTTCGATCCGTGCGTCGGGTCCGACGTACTGGGGAGCGGCGGCGTTGTGGCGGGAATAAATCCGCCAGGAAAGATCGTTGAGATCCAGGGCGGAATTGCCACCCAAAAGGTCCATATTGGCTTCCCAGAGCGACGCGATGGTTCCGACGTCCTTCCAGTAGCCGTGGAAGGGATAGGCAAACATCTGCTCGCCCGCGGCAAGCATGGCGGGAATGATGTTTTTGCCGAAGTCATTGGACGACTGCGGGTCCGCCTCGTCCGCGCGCAGGTAATCCTCCAGTTTTCTGCGGTTGAAAATATAGATGCCCATGGACGCCCGGTTGCTGTCGGGCTTGGGCGGCTTTTCGGTGAATCTGTAAATGGAGCCGTCCTCGTTGGTGCTCATGATGCCGAACCGGCTTGCCTCAGCCAGCGGCACCTCAATGACGGCAATGGTGCAGTCCGCCCCCTTGGCTTTGTGATATTCCAGCATTTTGGAATAGTCCATTTTATAGATATGGTCGCCGGACAGGACGAGAACATAGTCCGCGTCGTACCGGTCGATGAAATTCAGGTTCTGATAGATGGCATTGGCTGTCCCCTTGTACCAGTCTGCGCCGTTCTGCCCCTGATACGGCGGCAGAATCTTGACGCCGCCCATGGCACGGTCCAGATCCCAGGGCAGACCGTTGCCGATGTACTCGTTGAGCACCAGCGGCTGATACTGCGTCAGCACCCCGACCGTATCGATGCCGGAGTTGATGCAGTTGGACAGTGTGAAATCAATGATGCGGTACTTACCGCCGAAAGGAACTGCGGGTTTTGCGGTCTTTTTGGTCAGCGCATACAGTCGGGAGCCTTGTCCGCCTGCAAGCAACATGGCGACACATTCTTTTTTCTTGAACATAAACTCACTCCTTTTATATTTCACTTATTTATTTTGCTTTCTGATCTTCTCTCTGATTTTCTTCCTTACTTTCTTTGTTCTCTTCCCTTTCTTCCACCGAAAGGACGGTACAGCCCAGCGGCGGCACCCGCAGGCGGATGGTCTTCTCCGGTCCGGCGCAGAATACGGTGTCGCCGTTGGTCACGCCGCTTCCGCCGTAACGGGTGCTGTCGGAATTGAAGATTTCCCGGTATTCCCCCGCGGCGGGCACCCGCTGGGTATATCCTTCATAGGTTGCCGGCGTAAAGTTGAGAATGACCAGCACGCTCCTGCCGGCGCGGTCCGTGCGGCAGAAGGAGATGATACTCTCCTGCGCGTCATCCGCGTCCATCCACGCAAAGCCCTGCCAGGAGTCATCCTGTTCCCAAAGTGCGGGCGTGCGCAGATAGAGGTGATTGAGCTCGGCAAAATAGAGCTGCAATGCGGCATGGGAATCGTAGGAAAGCAGCTGCCACTCCACCTCTGCCCGGTAGTCCCATTCGGTGAACTGCCCGATCTCACATCCCATGAAAAACAGCTTTTTGCCCGGGTGCGTCATTTCCCAGGCGGCAAACACGCGCACTCCGGCAAACTTGCGCCAGTAATCCTCCGGCATCTTGTCCAGAAACGACTTTTTGCCGTGCACGACCTCGTCGTGGGAAATCGGCAGCACATACCGCTCCGCAAAGGCATAGGTCAGGGAAAACGTCAGCTTGTCGTGGTGATATTTCCGGTACACGCACTCCTTTTGCACATAAAAGAGCGTGTCGTTCATCCACCCCATATTCCATTTTAGATCAAATCCCAGTCCGTTATGCGCAAGACCGGTAATATTTGCAAAGGCGGTGGACTCCTCCGCGATCATCAGCACCCCCGGCGCTTCGCGCTTCATGGTGGTGTTGAGCTTGCGGAAAAAGGCACTTGCCTCCAGATTCTCGTTGGTACCGTACACATTCGGAATCCACTCTCCCGGCAGCCGGTCGTAGTCCAGGTACAGCATCGCCGCCACAGCGTCCACACGCAAGCCGTCGGCGTGGTAGACCTGCGCCCAGAAAACGGCGTCGGAGATCAGAAAACTCTGCACCTCCTCGCGCCCGACGTCAAAGCAGCGGGTTCCCCAGCCGCGGTGCTCCTGGCGGTCGGCGCCCTGGTATTCGTAAAGCGGCTGTCCGTCGAATTCGTACAGTCCGTGCGCGTCCTTGGGGAAATGCGCGGGCACCCAGTCAAGGATCACGCCGATGCCGGCACCGTGCATGGTATCCACAAAGTACATAAAATCCTGCGGCGTGCCGAACCGGGCGGTGGGGGCGTAATAACCGCAGACCTGATAGCCCCAGGAGCCGTCGAACGGGTGCTCCATGACCGGCATCAGCTCCACGTGCGTATACCCCATCTGCTTCAGATAAGGTGCCAGCTGCTCCGCCAGCTCCCGCCACGAAAGGGCGCTGCCGTCCTCCCGCCGCCGCCAGGAACCGGCGTGCATCTCGTAAATATTCATCGCGCGGCTGTAATAGGTCTGCGCCTGCGAGGCGCGGAACGCCAGCCATCCGTCATCTTTCCATGCGTATCCGTCAATATCCACAATCACGGAGGCGGTTGCGGGCGGTTTTTCCATAAAGAACCCGTACGGGTCTGCCTTGTCGACCGTTTTCTGCCCGTTGCGGAAGCGGTATTTGTAGCAGGCGCCCGGCTTCGCCTGTGCGGCGGGAACGGAAACTTCCCAAATGCCGCCCGCGCTCACCCGCCGCATGGGGATTTCCTGCCAGTCGGAAAAATCCGCAATGAGGAAAGCCGCCTGCGCGTTGGGCGCCCAGACGCGGAAAACGCGCTGATTCTCCTCTTCCAGGTGCTGTCCCATATAGGCATAGGCACGGCAGGCGGTTCCCTGATGAAAGTAGTAAAAATCGCTTTGAAGATCCCTTTTCGGCATCCGGTTTTCCTCCCGTTCCCGCCCTTTGGGCGCTATGATTCTCTCTGCTTTATTTTAACATAAACTTTCTCCGCTGTCAATGCGAAAAGGCGGTCTTTTTTGGCATTTTGGTGATAATGATGAAAGAATCAGCATTTCGTCAAATCGACGTCATTCTCTTGACACACAAGAAAAATATGCTATAATAGATGATGATGCGGCAGTGTCGGCACAAGGATGCCTCTGCCGGACGCAAAGAACGCGAAACGGAGGAAGTTCTCTTGATTGAAGTAAAAAACCTGACCAAGAAGTACGGTGCGAACCTTGCACTGCGCGGCGTCAGCTTTACCATCCGGCCGGGGAAAATCTACGGCCTGCTCGGACCGAACGGTGCGGGCAAATCCACCACGATGAACATCATCACCGGCTGTCTTGCCCCGACCGAGGGCACGGTGGCGGTCAACGGCAAGGATGTGCTGGACGACCCGATCGCCGTCAAACGCCAGATCGGCTACCTGCCCGAAATCCCGCCCCTGTTCCCGGACATGACCCCGCAGGAATATCTTTTGTTTGTCGCACAGGCAAAGGGCGTTCCTTACGAGAAAGCGGTGCGCCAGGTGCGCGAGGTCATGGAGTCGACCGCGCTGATTCCGGTGAAGGACAAGCTGTGCCGGAGCCTTTCCAAGGGATACTGCCAGCGCGTCGGCATTGCGCAGGCGATGCTCGGCAACCCGGACGTGCTGATTCTGGACGAGCCTACCGTGGGACTGGACCCGCGGCAGATTGTGGAAATCCGTCAGCTCATCCGCTCCTTCGGCAAAAACAAGACCGTGATTGTCTCCAGCCATATTCTGTCCGAGATCCGCGAAATCTGCGACCGCGTGATCATCATCTCGAACGGGCAGATTGTGGCGGACGACGAAATTTCCGTTCTGGAGCAGAAGTTTTCCGGCACGGGCGAGATCCGCATGGCGGTCAAGGGCGACCGGGAGACGGTTTCCCGCGTGCTTTCCGGCATTGCGGACGTCAAGGATTTCCGCTTTACCGGGCAGGACGCGGCAGGCAATCTGACGCTGACGCTGACGCCGGTCAAGGACAAGGACCCCAGAGAGGACATCTTCTTTGCCGCGGCGGCAGCCCGGTGCGTGGTGATTTCCAGTGAACAGGCGGAGACGCCGCTGGAAAGCATTTTCCTGTCGCTGACCGATAACGAGAATAAGCAATCCACGGACACGACGGATGCGGAGGCGG
>FR890526.1:3342-5172 GCA_000433415.1 Clostridium sp. CAG:448 | reverse complement strand
ATCCGGGGACACGCATAAGGAAGGAGGCGACCGGTAATGGGCGCGATCTATAAAAGAGAAATCAGGGCATACCTGTGCAACATGTATGCCGCCATTTACGCCACCGTGTTTCTTGCCTTCACGGGCGTTTTCGTCTACATCATCAACCTGTACGGCGACGGAACGGGCGGATACTCCAATCTGGAATACGCGCTCTCGCAGCTGATACTGGTTCTGCTGTTCATTCTGCCCATCCTCGCCATGCGCTCCGTATCCGAGGACAACCGCAACCGCACCAACCGGTTCTATCTGACCCTGCCGCTCCGTCCCATGGCGGTCGTGGCGGGCAAATATCTGGCGCTTCTGACCGTTTACACCCTACCGCTGATTCCCGTCTGCCTGTACCCGCTGCTCTTCTCCGCTTTTGCGACGACGGCGGTCAACTTCGCGGCAACCTATTGCTTCCTGTTTGCCTTTTGGCTGATGGGCGCGGCACTGCTTGCCGTCTGCATGTTCATTTCGGCGCTGACCGAGAATCAGATCGTTGCGGCGGTACTCTGCATTGTGGTCACGCTTGCCCTGTATTTTCTGGACTCGCTGGCGATCATCATGCCCGACTCCGCGCTGGCGTCCTTCATCGCCTTTGCCGTTCTTGCCGTGCTGTTCGCACTGGTTGCCTACGGCTTCACAAAGAGCCTGAATCTGACGCTGATTGCCGCGGCGGTGCTGATTATCCCGCTGTCCGTGGTCTATATCATCACGCCTTCCTCCTTTGCGGGGCTGTTCCCGGCACTGCTTGCGGAGCTTGGGCTGTTCTCACGGCTTTCCAACTTCATGTACGGGCTGTTTGATCTGTCCGCCATCGTGCTGTATCTGTCCGTCGCATTCTTCTTTGTGTTCCTGACCGCGCAGTCGCTGGACAGGAAGCGTTGGCAATCGTAAGAAAGGGGAACCGGTCACATGAAAAAATCAACGTATCTGAAAAAATCCGGCAAGATCGGCTTCTTCAACTATTTTGTCACGCTGATTCTGCTTGCCATTCTGGTCTTTGTCAATCTGGCGGTCCGCGCACTGCCCGCAAAGGCTTCACTCTTTGACGTTACAACCAATTCCGTCGCATCGGTCTCGGATAAGTCCGTGGACTTCGCGCAGAGCATCCGGGAGGATGTCACGCTCTATCTCCTGAGTGAGAGTGCAAATGCGGACAGAAGCCTTACCACGGTTCTGCGCCGCTACGCCGACGCGAACGCGCGCATCCGGCTCAAGTATGTTGACCCGGTCAAGGAACCGGACTTTGCCAAGCAGTACACCGAGACCACCCTGTCCGACGGCTCCGTCATTGTAGTTTCGGACAGACGGTTCCGCGTCATCGACGCCTCGCAATTCTCCTATTACTATGACGAATCCACGGGATATTCCCTGTCCGGTGCCGATTACGAGTATATCATGGCAAACATTCAGCAGTATTATACCTACTACACCTACTACGGGCAGGACATGCTGAAGTCGCGGTACGGCATCAGCCTGGAAACGCTGCTGAACGGCGGGCTTGTCAGCTACTTCCAGGGAGAACGGGTGCTGACCAGTGCGATCGAATACGTCACGCTGGAAACCATCCCGCACGGCTACATTCTGGAAGGACACGGAGAAACCGCGCTGCCTGCCTCCATCCTGCAGTATCTGGCGGACAGCAACCTGGAGACCGAATCGCTCAACCTGGTCAAGGCGGACGCCATTCCGGCGGATGCGAATGCGCTGGTGCTGGTCAATCCGCAGAGCGATCTGACCGACGCGGAGCTTTCCCTGATCCGCGCGTGGATGCAGAAGGGCGGCTCACTGCTGCTTGTCACC
>FR890526.1:0-3335 GCA_000433415.1 Clostridium sp. CAG:448 | reverse complement strand
TGCTGCTTGTCACCGCGCCCGGCTGTGAAAAGCACGAAAACCTGATGGCACTGACCGGCGAATACGGGTTCTCGGCGCTGAGCGGCACGGTTTTCGACAACGACGCCGATTACCACAGCTCTTCTTCCATGCGGGATCTGTTCCCCAAGATGAATGAGGAGCACGCCATCACCTATCTGCCTGCCGCCAACAAATTCAGCATGCTGATGCCGTCCTCGCACGCCATCGCCATTGCCGAAACCGCACCGGACAACGTAACCTGCACTGCTCTTGCCACCACCTCTTCTTCCGCCTACCGGGTGGAGAACGAGTCCAGGATTGAGGAAAACAAACAGTACACCCTGGGTGCCTGCGCGGAAAACGAAAAAGACGGCAGTAAGCTTGTCTGGTTCTCCTCCGCGGACGCCTTTACCGAAGCCAACATCCAGAGTTCTGCGGGCGGCAACTACTATTACCTGTACTTCTCGCTTGCCTGGATGAGCAAATCCTACACGTCCGCGTTTACGGAACTGCCCGCCGTTGCCATCTCTTCCAATCTGCTGACCGTCACTGCCGGACAGTCCACCTTCTGGCTGATCATCCTTGCCGTCGTCCTGCCGCTCGCATGTCTTGGCGCAGGTCTTGCCGTCTGGATCCGCCGGCGCAGACGCTGAGGCAGAAACGGGGCAGAGAGAGAGAGAAAAAAGCATGAAAAAAGCAAAACTTCTGGCGATTCTTATCCTGGTTTTGGTGCTTGCCGTCACCGCATATATTGTCACGGCAATGATCTCCGCCTCCGTCAGGGAGGAGGACAGCCGGGCGGAGGAGGAATCCAACCGCACCTACACCCTGTTTGCCTCCGAGAAAACGGACATTACAGGCATTTCCTACACCTACACCGACGAAGACGGGAAAAGCGAACAGCTCTCCTTCGTTTTGGAGGACGAAAAGTGGATGTGGAAAGACCACCCGACCGTTCCGCTCTCGAAGACCGCGATGACCGCGCTTGCAGCCAACGTCATCGGCATTTCCGGCAGTTATAAGCTGGACGCCGACGACGCCTCCCTTGCCACCTACGGGCTGGACAGCCCCGCGCGAACCCTGACGTTTACGGAAAAGACGGAGGGGGATGTGCGCGTGCTGGTCGGCAAATACAACACCGCCAAGGGGATGTACTACATTGCCCTGGAGGGTGCGCCCTACACGGTCTATCTGATCGACAAGGCGCTGATCGATGCATTCAACCTGCCGCTGACCGAGCTTGTGGACTGCGACGTGCTGCCGAATGTGGACAAGGACGCACTGATTTCCCTGTCCTACCGCAAAGAGGGGGCGGACGACCGCATGTTCCGCTACTATAAGGACGGCTCGGACACCGATTACACGTCCCTTTATAACTGGTACTTCTCGGTGGGAGGCGCGGCGGCTGCGGCGGTGGGGGCGCGGCGCCTGCGGCGCTGGAGGAAACCTACGCCTCCAAGCTGACCACCGAGCTGACCTCCCTGTCCTTCGGCTCCTGCGTGTATGTCGGGCGGGACGGCATGGCGACCTACGGGCTGGATCAGCCCGCAACCGTCACCTTCACCTATCTTGCGGACGACAAAGAGAACACGCTGACCCTGCTGATGAGCAAAACGGAGGACAGCGGCAGTTATTATGTTATGCCGGAAGGTGAACAGATCATCTACCGGATGAGCGCCTCTGTCTTTGACACCGTGTTTGACGAGAGCACCGCGGCGCTGCTGCCCAGGCGCGTGCTGAATCCCTCCTGGTCGGACGTGGCGTCCGTGACGCTGGAGCCGGCGGGCGGGGATAAGGTGGAAATCACCCTCATCCACGGCGACGACGGCAAGACCTCCTACCGGATTAACGGGGAGGACAGCGTTTACAAACCGATTGAGCCGGTCTTTACCGCGCTGATCGGGCTGAAGGCGGAAAAGGACACGGCAACCGACACGGTGGAGAACACCCCTGCGGACGGCGCGCTGCTTCTGCGCGTTACGCTGACCTTTACGGACGGACGGCACGAGCCGTTGGTCCTGACGCTGACAAACGCATACGAATCCCTTGTGCTTGCAAGCTGCGGCTCCCGCGCAACCCAACTGGTGACAAAGGAGTCGGCGGACGAACTGATCAGACTGATCGGCGAGGTGCGCCCCGCGGCAGAATAACCCCCTTTTCCCACTTTTCACCCGATTCCAACAAAGGAGAACCCCATGAATATCGCTTTCTTTCTCAAACCGAAAAGCCAGGTTGCTTATCTGCACGCCGGGAACACCCTGCGGCAGGGACTGGAAAAAATGCGGCGGCACGGCTTTACCGCCGTTCCCGTCATTGCAAAGGACGGCTCCTATCTGGGGAGCGTCAGCGAGGGCGATTTTCTGCGCCGGATCTTAGAGTTGGGAACGGTGGAAAATGCGGTCATGGAAGCGGTGCGCATTGACGACATCGTGGACGCGGACCGCCATCCCCCGGTGCGGATCACCGCAACCATGGAGGATCTGCTCTATCGAGCGCAGGAGCAGAATTTCGTGCCGGTCATCGATGACCGCGGCGCGTTCATGGGCATTGTCACCCGGCATGACATCCTGCAATACTTCACCGATCACATGCATGCACAGAAAGGGGGCGACGGCGTTGCAGAACGATAAAACCGGCAAAAAAACGGCGGACAGCCAACAGAGCGGCGGGGGCGGGGGCGGGGGGGGGGNNNGCCTGCGAGAGCTGCGAATTCTACGACTACGACGGGGACGAGGACGCCTACGTCTGCTGTGTGGCGCTGGATCAGGACGCCATGGCGGATTTTCTCGCCGGGCAGACCGGACGCTGTCCCTATTACCGCTTTTACGACGAATACAAAAGCGTACACAAACAAATCTGAGAGGAGGCACCCCTTTGCACCGGAATATGCGTTTTTGCGCCGCTGTCTGCCCGTTTCTCCTGCTTGCCGCGCTTCTGCTTTTCCTTCTGTGCGCGTGCGGCGATTCCTACCCTTACATGGATACGGTTGCCGGGGAGACCTACCGCTACCGGCTTTCGGGAAACGGGTATATTCAGAGCGTGCAGGTCTATGACGGTGAGCGTTCCCGCGGCACCGTGCGGATCCGACAGAGCACGCGCCTGGAGGAGCCGTATGAGAACAACGGATTGGTGACGGGCGACTTCAACGGGGACGGACTGGAGGATTTTTACGTCATTCTCTCCGCCCGTGAAGGCGTGACGGACATTGCCTGCTATCTTGCCAAAAAGAACGGTGGGTACACCCGCGACAAAAAGCTCTCCGCCCTGCACAACCTGGTGGCGGACGCGGAGAACGGCACCCTGCTTGCCTACAGCGAGGAGGAAAAAGAGATCGC
>FR890525.1:3761-5868 GCA_000433415.1 Clostridium sp. CAG:448 | reverse complement strand
CAAAGCACCGTGCGCGTCACCAGGACCCCGCCGTGGCAGGTAATTTCCGCAACGTCCTCTCCGGTGAAGGAATGCGGCGCGGGATAAAACACCGCAATGCCGTCGTCGATCATTTCTTCCTCGCCCGGGGTGCGGATCGTACCGTAATAGGCACGGCGCGGCTCCGGGTCGGACAGGGCTTTTCCGGCGCCCGTCCGGAAGACTGCGCCGAGCACCTGTAGGGTTCCGGGACCGCTGACCCGCAAAAGCGCAACGCCCCCCTTGCCGGGCGGTGTCGATACGGCGGCAATGGTATCTCCGATCATGATTCTTCCCTCTCTTCCGTTCTCCGTTTCCGTTTTCCGGAACGGCTCTATTCCGAAAAAGCGAGCCGCCGCGCGATGCGGCAGCCCGCTGATCCGATTTCGATCAGATTTCTTCTTCTGTTTCGCCTGTTTCGTTTGCTTCGCTGTCCGTGTCCGGCTCCGCGTCACTGTCCGAACGGCTCCATTCGCTCTCAAAGTCGTTCTCCTTGCCGGATTCCGCGTTGTAAATATCGCCGCCGTTCTGGCGCTTGCCTCTGCGTCTGCCCGATCTGCGGGGTTCCGCGTCCGTCTTTGCGCTGCCGGAAGGGGTCTCCTCTTCCAGATAAATCACGATCCGGCGGTTGTTCTCCGAACCGATGGAATTGGTGGAAACGCCCCCAATCTTCTGCACTTCGGAGTGGATGATCCGGCGCTCGTACGGGTTCATCGGCTCCAGCATCACGCTCTTCTTGTACTTAAGCACCTTTTCCGCCATCCGTCTTGCCAGTGCGCGCAGGGTTTCCGCACGCTTTGCGCGGTAGCCCTCCACGTCAACGGTAACGCGGACATATTCCCGCTTTTCCCCGTTTTCCTTGCGGTTTGCGGCAAGGCTTGCCAGATACTGCAGGGCGTCCAGCGTATCTCCGTGGTGCCCGATCAGCACGCCGGCACCTTCGCCCTCGATGTTGATGATCTTGCCGTCGTCCTCGCCCTCACCGTCGGCAACGCGGACGGAAAGCTGCAATCCCATATCGGCAATCATGGTTTTGATGAATCTGACTGCGGGCTCGTCATCCTCCACCGTATAGGTGGCAAGCACGCGCGCAGGGGATGCGCCGATTCCCAGAAATCCCTTCTTCGCTTCTTCCAGTACGATGTACTCCACCTTTTCGGCATCTACCTCGCCGAGCTGTTCCAGTGCCTTCTGTTTCGCTTCCTCTACACTCTTTCCGAGGGCTTCTGCTTGTTTTTTCACAATCATATCTCCTTAGATCCGTAAATTTGTACCTGTGTCACTGATTCTTTTTCTTCTTTTCTTTTTTGCCGTTCTTTTCGGCATCGGCGCCGTCGTCCTTCAGAGTTGCGCCCTCGATCATGTCCTTGGCGCGCTTGTCGTCGGCGGTCAGCTCCTCTTTGGACGCCTCCCCTGCGGTTTCGCCCGTTTCCTCATCTTCCTCGCGGTAGGGCTCCTTGCGGCGCTCGCGGGCACCGGTGGGGGGCAGGTCATCGTCGTCGTCAATATGGTGCAGGGAGCGCGGACGGTCGCCGTCGCTTCGTGTACTGCCGCCGTCTTCCCGTTTGGCAGGCGCTTTTCCTGCAAGGGCACGTTCCGCCGCCTTATAGTCCTCTTCCGTGAACTTGGGCAACGGCATTACTTTGGAAAGGATCACGGTCTTCACCGTTCCGACAATGCTCTTGAAAATCCAGTAAATGCCGACAACGGCAGGCACGATGAAGGAAATCCAGACGCTCATCAGCGGCATGGTGTAGTCCATCATCTTGCCGGAGCAACCCATACCGGGATCGTCGTTTCCAATGGGCTGGTAGGACATCTTGCGGGTGATCTTCATGCTCAGGAAGTAGACCGCAAAGGTCAGAACCGGAACAATAAGCAAAAGGCTGGGGTTGGTAAAGCTGGGGGTCATACCGAAGTTCAGACCGCCAACGGAGAAGTTCGGCACATCTTTGCAGATCTTGCCCAGCGTCTCGGACGCGTCCGCACAGGTCTGCGGGTTGAAATACAGAAAATCCTTCAGTCCGCCCAGGTTGGAAACATCCAACTGGGAGAGCACCTCAATGGTACCGCGGGAGGACTGGAGCGT
>FR890525.1:2220-3745 GCA_000433415.1 Clostridium sp. CAG:448 | reverse complement strand
GAGCGTTCCGCCGTACCCGCCCGCCGCCTTCGCGGTGGTATAGAAGCTGGACAACACGCTTGAGAGGTTGGACGAACCGCCGAGCATATACTGCAGCGGGTCAATAACGACATAGTACAGCACATAGATGATCGGCAGCTGCAAAAGCAACGGCAGACAACCGCTCAGCGGGTTGAAATTCTCCTTCTGATACAGCGCCTGGGTCTCTTCCTGAATCTTTCTGCGCGTGACGTCGTCGTTTCTTCCCTTGTACTTGTTGCGGATTGCCATTTCCTTGGGACGGAGCTTTGCCTGACGGATGCTGTTCTTCTGCTGTTTGATGCTGAACGGCAGCATCAGCAGTTCAATGACAATGGCAAAATACAAAAGACCTACAATGTAGCTGCCGAATCCGATGGTATTGGTGACCCAACGCAGGGCAACGCCGATATAGTACATGATACTGCCGACAAAGCCGCGTCCGCTGTTGATCTCCACCTTCTGCTCCATGGCTTCCATGATGCTGAACATATCGGTCAGGTTCATGCTCTCGTATTTTGCAGTGTCGATGCTGAATTTTTTCAGCGCCTTGAGAACGGTTGCCGTCATTGCCTTTTCCATTTCGGGGCTGACGTCCGGCTTTGTGCGCTTTGCGGCAGCGGCTGTCGTGGTTTCCGCGGTGTCCGATGCGGCATCGGTTTCCGTCGCGGCATCGGTTTCCGTTGCAACGTCGGTTTCCGTTGCAGCGTCGGTTTCCGTTGCAGCGTCCGTATCGGTTGCGACATCGGTTTCCGTTGCGGCATCCGTAGCGGTTTCTGCGACGGTATCTGCCCCGATTTTCGGCACCTTGCCCGCGGCGTCGTCTTCTCTGGAGGCATTGGTCAGATCATACCCCAGATAGGCGGCGGTAAACATCTCCCGCAGGGTAAAGGGCGAGACGTTCTTGTCGGATTTATTGACGATCAGGGTTGCCAGCTCGTTCAGCTCGTCCCTGGTCAGGTTGTTCTTATCCTCATTGTAATTGCAGTTGTCGATTGTCCGGGTGTTGGCACTGCCCCCGCAGGAGGCAAGCAGACTGCCCAGTATCACAAGCAACGCAAGTCCTGCCACCAGGCGCAGACCTGCACTCTTCCATACGCTTTTGGTTGTTTGCTTCATACCGTTTCCTCTCTTCACCGTCACATGGCGTGAAGAATCCTCTCTCTTTTCGAATGATGTTGTTCAGCGCGATTTCCGTTTCTGTTTTCTGTTCTTTTTCTTCTTCTGTTTTTCCAAACGCTTCCGTTTTCGTTTCCGGGATGTACACGCGTCTTTTTCGGCGCGGCGAAGGGACTCGTCAAACAGGTCTCCGTAGGTGTCCCGCAGATATGCCGCATATGCTTCGCGCTCTTTCTTAGAAGAAAATCCCTTCTCGGGCACCGGATCGTAGCCGCCCGCGCAAAATGGGTTGCACCTGGCAATCCGGGAGACCGTCAGAACCGTTCCCGCAAAAAAGCCCCGTTTCCGGTATGCTTCGATGCCGTAAGCCGAACAGCTCGGCGTAAAC
>FR890525.1:0-2164 GCA_000433415.1 Clostridium sp. CAG:448 | reverse complement strand
TGAACTTCTGGTAGAGCCGTATCAGCCAGATACAGACATACTTCATGACAGGGCGCTCCCGTCCCCGGACAGCATAGACAGCTTCCGGAAAGCGATACGCAGATCGCGTTCGACCTCCCGCTCTTTGCGCTCCGTAATTTCGGGGCGTGCGCTCAGGACGATCAGATAACCGCTGCGCAGTCCGTCTTTTTCACGGATTGTGTCCTTCTTTTCAACGGTTTGCGCGGTAAGCCTCCCGCAAGAGCCGCTTTGCCCTGCTCCGGCGGACTGCACCGCCGACCTTTTTGGTCACAGACAATCCCACGCGGTTCAGATACTGCTTTTCCGGATTGGCACGGCGCAACCGTTCGGCGGCGTAATCCCGCAGCACATAGACCGCCACGTACCGTCCCACATACCGTGCGCCCTTCCGGAAGGTTTTGAGATACAGATGATTTTCCCTGATTGCATACAGCTTCATGGTTTCGCTAATACCGCTTCCGCTTCATGGTGACAAAGAAATCCGGGCATATTTTCCCCGTTTTTCCGTCGTGTTATCCCTCTCTGTCGGAATCCTTTCTCTCGTAATACACAAAAACCCCCGATGCCGGAAAGCAAGTGCCATCGGCGTCATCGGCGGTTCTTGTAACCGGCAAACGCTCGGTGCGATACCGGATGCCACGGATTCCTGTGGCGTTGATTCATTTCGGTAAGACTCGATTAGACTCAGTAAGACAGTCTCTTTCTGCCCTTCGCGCGGCGTCTCTTGAGAACGTTTCTGCCGTCCGCAGTCTTCATTCTCTTTCTGAACCCATGCTCCTTCTGTCTCTGTCTTTTCTTGGGCTGGTAAGTTCTGAGCATTGTAGCACCTCCTTCTCTTGATAGCTCGGAAGCGGGTTGTACGCAGTCCGCGACCGCAACAACCATTTTCGCTTTTACACAATGACAAGCCTTATTATACACGATTTTTTCCTGCCTGTCAAGTGTTTTCTAAACTTTTTTTGAAAAGGGCAGATTAAAAAGTTTTAAAAAACACTTGACAAAGATCCAAGCGTATAGTAGACTGTAGATAATAGTTGTAAAAAAGCACGCAGGATGCCCGTTCGACGACAATACTTGCTATATTCATGATTGCCGGCTCGTTGTTCCTTCGGCATTACAGACCATACAGCACACAAGATTGTCAGGACGGCGTCTGCCAACATTTTTGTGTGCTGTTTTTTGCATTTTCCTTGTAAATAGAAGCATCCAACGACCCCCTTTTCCTTTCCTCGTATATCTCTGCTCTTCTGTGATAACACCATAGCAAAACAACACAAATATTCATTTTACCAACATTAAGAAGGAGGAAACACTCATGAAGCGGAAAATCTTAGCAAGCCTTGCTATTGCCTACTTTGTCGCAATGTGCACTCTATCCTGTAACCGTTCCCTTGCACCGGACCAAACAGCAAAAGAAAACACCTCAGTTGTCTCCACACAGCCCTCGCCCGAAAATCCCACCCAAGCACCAAAAACGCCTAACGGACCGACAGAAACCACACCAAGTGCGGATCTTGTTGCCTGCGTTTTCACGGATTACAACGATTTTCTCTTGTTCGGATCAGAAGGCACCATCGATTCGAGCAAATACGAAAACGCAGATATCATGCTTGCACACTACCGGCTGGACAAAGACGCATTTGTGGATCTCAAAAAGCTGTTAGGATTGGATCTGGCATCGAAAAACGGCTACAAAGAGATGGTCGATGTCACAAGCAACAACCAATACACCTATTATGTTTCTTCGGAGAATTCAGCTCACCAATCCGTCCTGCAATTTTATATTACGGTGACTCACCATGACGATGTCACGCAGGAAACAGCAGCGTCCGTTACCACCATTGATCAAATCTCCGATATGCGCGGACACTCCGGCACTTTTGTTTATCGGACTGACGGCTATAAGCTTTCCTTCTACAAAGAGGACGCAAAATACAAATGCCTGACGCTTTCGCGCGAGGGCCTGTCGATCTCCATCACTTTCAAAGAGATGCTGGAGAAATCCGAAATCTCCGCGCTGTGCGGAAAAACCGTTGCTTCCCTATTTGCCGACACGACAGAAGAGGTGAAGGAAACACTGTCAGTTCTCTCTCAGCGCTTACCGCAGGCACAAGCCGCAAGCAAAAGCGGACAATAAGTCTGC
>FR890524.1:1456-6973 GCA_000433415.1 Clostridium sp. CAG:448 | reverse complement strand
GCTGGGCAGAGTGGTATCGGTTCAGCGCTTTCTGTGAGAGGGAGAACAAAATGAAAATACAGGGAATACAGAAGCTGACACTGCTGGATTTTCCGGGGAAGACCGCCTGCACGGTGTTTCTTGCGGGGTGCAATTACCGGTGTCCGTTTTGCCACAACGCGTCGCTTGTGACGCATATCGATCTGCCGCCGGCAATGGACGAGGAGGAATTTTTCGCGTTTCTTGCACGGCGCAAAGGAATCTTAGACGGGGTTGCCGTATTTTTAGCCGGGGTTCCCGTCCCCGGCGGGGACCCGACGCTTTCCCCGGAACTGCCGGCGTTTCTTGCCCGGATCCGTGCGGCGGGGTACGGCGTCAAGCTGGACACCAACGGGACCAATCCAGCCATGCTCCGCGAAATTCTTGCGCAGGGGCTTGCGGATTATGTGGCAATGGACATCAAGAACGCCCCGGACAAGTATGCCGTGACGGTGGGAACCGAAAACTGGCACGAGGAGGCAATCCGGGAGAGCACCGCACTCCTGATGGGCGCCGATACGGATTTTGAATTCCGCACCACCCTGGTGGCGGGATACCATACGCCGGCGGATTTTGAACGGATCGGAGAATGGCTGGCGGGGGACGAGCGGTATTTTTTGCAGTCCTTTGTCGATTCGGGGGATCTGATCGGCGGAGGACTGATCGGCTGTTCACGCACAGAGAGCGAGCGGATGCTTGCCGTCCTCCGCAGGTATGTGCCGCGGGCGGAACTGCGCGGAATCTGAACAGAGATTGCTGAGCAAAAGCCCCGGTCGGAGGGCGTCGGAAAAAGGGCGCGGGAAAAGAAATGCGGGGATTGCGCGGGGAAGCCTTGACTTTGGGTCGAAAATCGGGTATAATATTAAACTGAAATATTGTTGCGGACAAGCGGACAAAAAGAGCGGAGAGAGAACAAGAGAACATGAGAGACAGAATTCTTCCGGCAGAGGAAACAGAAAAACAGCGCGCCTTTATGGATTGGGTGCGGCAGAACAACGACGACTGCGAACGGACAAGCGGGGTGCGCCGCCGGGCGTTTGTGCTGACATTCGGGTGCCAGCAGAATGAGGCGGATTCGGAAAAAATCGCGGGCATGTGCGAATCCATGGGGTATGTGATGACCGACCGACCGGAACAAGCCGATCTGATTATGGTCAACACCTGCGCCATCAGAGAGCACGCCGAGGAAAAGGCGCTGTCCATCGTGGGGCAATACAAGCACCTGAAGGCAAAGAAGCCGTCCCTGATCATCGGCGTATGCGGCTGCATGGTGTCGCAGGAGCACCGGCAGAACGACATCAAGTTCCGTTATCCGTATGTGGATTTTATTTTTGGGACCGGGTCTTTGCATCGCTTCCCGGGACTGCTTGCCGAGAAAATGCAGCGGGGAAAACGGCTGTACTGCGTTGACGCGGGCGGGGAGGGGGGGGGGGCGAGGATGCGGTGGCGGAAGGGCTGCCTGTCCGGCGGGAATCCGGCTACCGGGCGTGGGTCAGCATTATGTACGGATGCAACAATTTTTGCTCCTACTGCATCGTGCCGTATGTGCGCGGACGGGAACGCTCCAGAAAGAAGGAAGACATTGTCGCCGAGGTGCAGGGGCTTGTCGCGCAGGGGTACCGGGACATTACGCTTTTGGGGCAGAACGTCAACTCCTACGCAAAGGGGAGCGACTGGGGATACGATTTTTCCGATCTGCTGCGGGAACTGGATGCCATCGAGGGCGATTACGTGCTTCGTTTTATGACCAGTCACCCCAAGGACGCGGGACACAAGCTGATTGACACCATTGCCGACAGCCGGCACATCGCGCACCAGCTGCATCTGCCCATGCAGTCGGGAAGCGACCGGATTCTGCACGAAATGAACCGCAGATACGATACCGCAAAATACCTGGAAACCGTGGAATATCTGCGCCGGCGCGTGCCGGATGCAACGCTGACCTCGGATATCATTGTCGGCTTCCCCGGGGAGACCGAGGAGGACTTTGCGGCGACGTTGGAGATGCTCCGGAAAATCCGGTTTGACATGCTCTTTTCCTTTATTTATTCGCCGCGCAAGGGAACGCCCGCGGCAGAGATGGAGCAGGTGCCGGACGAGGTCAAGGGCAGACGGTTCCGGGAGTTGCTGGAGGTGCAGAACGAAATCGCGCTTTCCCGCAATCAGCCTCTGGTCGGCAGTGTACAGCGCGTGCTGTGCGACGGCGTCAGCAAAAATCCGGCGCTGTTCAGCGGACGGAACGAGGGAAACAAGATCGTATTTTTCCCCGGAAGCGAGGAAGATACGGGCAGATTTATAAACGTCAGAATCGAAAGAGCCGAGGCATTTGCGCTGTACGGCGAAAAGGAAGGATAAGAGGTCAGAGGTCAATGGAAATAACGGAACAGATGGGTGTTTTTGAAATCGCGGAAGCATTGGGAAAAGAACTGAAAAAGGACGCGCGGCTTTTGCGCCTGGATGCGGCAAAGAAGGCATTTGACGCGGATGAAGCGCTGGGCGCTATGATGGCGGAATACCGGGTGCAGAACATGGCGATCGAAAACGCCGCCGGCGTGCCGACCGACGAAGGGGTTGACGTGACATTGGTCGGGCAGATTCAGGCACGGATTGACGCGCTGTATCAGCAGATCACCACGCATGCGCTGTATGTGGAACTGGAAGAGGCGCAGAATGAGGTTAACGAGCTGATGAACGCGGTCAACAACACCATTATGTACAACATCACCGGGGAGCTGCCCTCCTCGTGCACGCATGACTGCTCCACGTGCGGCGGATGCGGCGGACACTGAGCGGCATTGAAAAAAGCGTCCGCGACCGGGAAAGAAAAGCCGGCACGGAAGAAAATCCGCACGCACACAAAACGGCAGGGGAGGAGTATGCACCATGACACCTATGATGGAACAGTACCTGCAGGTCAAGGAGCAGTATAAAGATTATCTGCTCTTTTATCGCCTGGGGGATTTTTACGAGATGTTTTTTGACGACGCGGTCACCGCGTCCCGCGCCATCGGACTGGCGCTGACGGGACGGGATTGCGGGGAAAAGGAACGCGCGCCCATGTGCGGAATCCCTTACCACGCCGTGGACGAGTATATCGGTCAGCTGATCGGAAAGGGATTCAAAATCGCCATCTGTGAGCAGATGGAGGACCCGGCGCTTGCCAAGGGACTGGTCAGGCGTGAGGTGGTGCGCGTTATCACGCCCGGAACGCTGATCGAGTCCAATCTGCTGACCGACCAGAAGAACAATTATCTGTGCGCGGTCTGCTTTGGCGAGTACGAGTACGGTGTCTGCTTTGCGGATGTGTCCACCGGACAGGTGTTTGCCACCACCATCTCCGGGGACGACCCAGACACGCGCCTGATCAACGAGATCGGAACCTATGCGCCCAGTGAGGTGGTTGCCAATCTGCCGGTTTCCTCCTTTGCGCGGACTGCGGATTTCATCATCGGCAGAACCGGCGCCATGATCGCGGACAAACAGGCGGGGCGGTTTGACTATGAAGAGGCGGCGGAGCGCGTCAGGGCACAGTTTGCGGACAGCGTGCGTGAAGAGACCTTCCGGGACCGCGAGATGATCCGTGCGCTCGGCGCCCTGCTTTCCTATATTGCGGATATGCAGAAGCGGGATATTTCCTATATTAAGGAACTGCACATCTACCGCGAGGGGCAGTATATGGATTTGGACGTCAACACCAGGCGGAACCTGGAATTGACCGAAACCATGCGTTCCAAAGAGAAGCGCGGCTCGCTGCTTTGGGTGCTTGACAAAACGCGTACCTCTCCCGGCGCGCGTCTTCTGCGCCAGTGGGTGGAGCATCCGCTCCTGAATGTTGCCCGCATCACCAAACGGCAGAGCGCGGTGGAGGAGCTGTACGGACAGTTCCTTTTGCGCGAACAAATGGGGGAATTGCTTTCCAACGTGTTGGATATGGAGCGGCTGATCACCCGGATTGTGTACGGCTCCGCCAACGGACGGGATCTGCGTGCCATTGCATCGACGGCGGCGGTTCTGCCGGAAATGCGTCAGCTTCTTGAAGGGTGCAGCAGTGATGAGTTCCGGCGGATTTACGCGGAACTGGATACCCTGGAGGATCTGCGTACACTGATCGAAACCGCCATTCTGCCGGATCCGCCGCTTCTGATCCGGGATGGCGGCATCATTGCCGCAGGATACAATCAGGAGCTGGACTATCAGCGCTCGGTGCGGGACAACGGCAAGGAATGGGTGGAACGCCTGGAGGCGCGCGAACGGGAGGCAACGGGAATCAAGACGTTGCGCGTCGGGTACAACAACGTGTTCGGCTATTACATAGAGGTGACAAAATCCCTGATCGGGCAGGTCCCGGACCGCTATATCCGCAAGCAGACGCTTGCGAACTGCGAGCGGTATGTGACGCCGGAGCTCAAAGAGCTGGAGCAGACCATTTTGGGCGCCAGCGATAAAATCAAGGCGATGGAGTATGATCTTTTCCAGCAGGTGCGTGCGCAGGTTGCCGAGAACAGTGCCCGTGTCCAGCGGACGGCGGCACTGCTTGCGCAGATCGACGTTTATGTGTCGCTTGCGACCGTGGCGGCGAAAGAAAAGTATGTCTGTCCTGTGGTGGATATGTCGGACAAGGTGGACATCCGCGACGGGCGGCATCCGGTGGTGGAGCAGTTTGTGCGTGACAGTTACTTTGTGCCCAACGACACGTTGCTTGACACCGGGGACAACCGGGTGATGCTGATCACGGGACCGAATATGGCGGGAAAATCTACTTATATGCGGCAGACGGCTTTGATCGTTCTGCTTGCGCAGATCGGCTCTTTTGTGCCGGCGGCGGAGGCGCATATCGGGATTGTGGACAAGATTTTCACCCGCGTCGGGGCATCCGATGACCTGGCGTCTGGGCAGTCCACCTTCATGTTGGAAATGAATGAGGTGGCGTATATTCTGAAAAATGCGACGTCGAAAAGCCTGATCATCTACGACGAGGTGGGCAGAGGAACCTCCACTTACGACGGAATGAGCATTGCCCGCGCCATTGTGGAGTATACCAACAGCCGCAGAATCGGCGCAAAGACGCTGTTTGCCACGCATTATCATGAGCTGACCGTCATGGAGCAGGAATACCGCGGCATCGTCAACTACAACATTGCCGCCAAAAAGCGGGGAGATAGTATCACCTTTCTGCGCAAAATCGTGCGCGGTTCCACCGATGACAGCTACGGCATCGAGGTGGCAAAGCTGGCGGGATTGCCGGGAGATGTGATCCGCCGTGCGCGGGAAATCCTTGCCTCGGTGGAAAAAACGGCAACGGCTGTCCGTGCGACGGGCAGCGAGAGCAAGGGGGCGGCAAAAGAGAAGGGACAAAAAGAGGACGACCGCATCAGTCTGGACGACTGCCTGCGCGAACAGGTTCTGGAAGAACTGCGCAACACGGATCTGAACACGCTGTCGCCGTTTGAGTGTATGCAGCTTCTTTTCGACTGGAAAAAACGGCTGCCGCGACCGCCC
>FR890524.1:0-1439 GCA_000433415.1 Clostridium sp. CAG:448 | reverse complement strand
CGTAACTGCCCGTACGAACAGACAAAAACAAATGGAAAAAATGAGAACAGAAACCGAAAAAAAGAGGAAAGGAGGTGTGTTGCGGAATGGGAAAAATTCAGGTGTTGCCCTTTGAGGTTGCCAACCTGATTGCCGCGGGGGAAGTGGTCGACCGTCCTGCGTCTGCCATCAAGGAAATGATGGAAAATTCCATTGATGCGGGGGCTACGCATATCACGGTGGAAGTTCAGCACGGCGGTGTGACCTTTATGCGCGTCAGCGACGACGGGTGCGGCATGGTGCCGGAGGATCTGCCGGTTGCGGTGCGGCGGCATGCCACCAGTAAAATCCGCGAGGCGGAGGATCTGGACGGCATTTCCACACTGGGATTCCGCGGGGAGGCGCTTGCTGCCATTGGGGGGGGGGGNNGCTGCCATTGCGGCGGTTTCGGATCTGCGCCTGATTTCCCGCGTCAAGGACGCGCCGTACGGAGCGATGCTGGAGGTCAGCCGGGGGCAGATTCTCGGTCTGACCGAGCGCGGGTGCTCGGCGGGAACCACGGTCATTGCCGAAAATCTGTTTGCCAATGTGCCGGCGCGGCGGAAATTCCTCAAGCGGGACGTGACCGAAACCATGGCAGTGAGTGCCAATGTGGAGAAGGTGGCGCTCTCGCATCCGGAAATCGCGGTGCGGCTGATCACGGACGGCACGGTCCGCCTGGATACGGCGGGAGACGGCAAGCTGCAGTCGGTGATCTGGGCGGTATACGGCAAGGATTTTGCGGGCAGGCTGATTCTTCTGGACAGCACTTACGACGGAATCCGTGTGCACGGCGCAATCGGGCGTTCAGACAACGTCCGCGCCAACCGCAATGCACAGAATTTCTTCATCAACCATCGCTATATCAAGAGCAAGACCGCCACTGCGGCGTTGGAGCAGGCGTATGTATCCTACATGCCGCAGGAAAAATATCCTGTCTGCGTGCTGTATCTGGAGATGAACCCGGAGCGCGTGGATGTCAATGTGCATCCGGCAAAACTGGAGGTCAAATTCTCCAACGAAAAGCCGGTGTTTGAAGCGATTTACTATGCCGTCAGACAGGCGCTGGAGGAGAACACCACCCGCCCGCCGCTGGTGCCGGACCGCAAAGCGGGGGCGTTTGTGCCGTCGGCGAAGGAGGCGTTCGTACCGGTGGAAAGCGGCACGGCTGCATCGTCCGGTCGCCGTCAGCTGTCCATGGAGTTCGGAAACGAAGCGCCGTCCGGCGGGACGGCACAGATCCGCATGTCGGCGGCGGAGTATGTTTCCCGGTATGCGGGCGCGCCGTCCACCGGAGTGCGGGATCCGGAACCGCAGGCAACCGTACAAAGGTCGCAGGAGGAGGCACAGATGCTGCAACAAGTGCAGTCGCTGCAACAAGTGCAGCCGCTGCAACAGGTGCAGTCGCTGCAACAGGTGCA
>FR890523.1:584-2679 GCA_000433415.1 Clostridium sp. CAG:448 | reverse complement strand
GCCTCCACCTTGCCGTAAAAGCGGAACACCGAGCCGACCAGAAACGTAGTGCGCAGATAGTCCTGATTGAAATAAGTGATTTCGCAGGTGCCGCTCTCGTCAAAGGCGCGGAATTTAAGCAAAGACAGCCCCTGCCGAATCCGCGCGACCCGCGGCGTGGTTGCGACGGTCAAAAGAAAGGGACAGCGCGTCTGCCCGTCCGCGACTGCCTGCGAGAGCAACCGGACGGCACCGCGGTTTTCGTAAGCGCGCGGCAGGTGATACAGCAGGTCTCCGACGGTCCGGACGCCGAGTTTTTCATACGCCGCGGCACGCACCTTTCCGACGCCGCGCAGTTCGCTGACCGCAGTTGTCCGCAGATCCACAATCATCCCTTCCTTCTTCCTTTTATCTATGTTCTCAGTATATCACACCGCCCGGAGCTTGTCAAGCACACATGAAAGTCGTCCGGCAAAAAGGCACGACATCTCTTGACATTGCCCGCCGTTTGGTTTATAATCTTTATATATCGTTGCGGAGGTGAAACAAATGAAAAAAGGATTGATCGTACTGGACCCCGGTCACGGGCAGTACGCAAACGCACATACCACAAAAGAAGGCTATTACGAAGGAACGCAGAATTACATTCTGGCACAGCACCTGAAGGAAGAACTGGAGCGGCGCGGGTTTTCGGTGCTGGTCACGCGCAGTGATATCACGCAGGATCCTTCCCTTGCGGAACGGGGAGAGATGGCGGGCAAAAATCACGCCGTGATGTTTCTTTCCCTGCATTCCAACGCCCCCGGATCCGCAACAACGCCGGAGCAGTACGCCGCCGTCTGCGGTGTGGAGACCTACTATTCCCTGAGCGACGAGGCGTTCAACGCCCCTCTTGCCCGCGCGCTGAATACGGCGGTGGTCGACACCATGCAAACAGAAGATCGCGGCATCAAAACCCGCACCTATCCGGATCGTCCGGGGGTGGATTACTACGGCGTTCTCCGTGCTGCCGCAGGCTCCGGGTGCCACTGCGCCATGCTGATCGAGCACGGCTTCCACACCAACCCGCACGATTCCGCATTTCTGCAGGACGAGTCCTGCCTTGCCCGGCTTGCCTGTGCCGAGGCGGACGTTATTGACCGTTTTCTGGGATAAAATTCCATACTTTCCCACATATCGGCAATCTGCCGGATTGTACCGATTGACAGAAGCGCAGACATTTGCTATACTACCGTCAGTCCCTGCGGACGCAGGGCAGAAAGGAATGAAAATTTGAGCACCGCAATCAAAAAACGCCAGAACCGCACGCCGACAGCGCCGGCGCTTGACCCGCAGGTCGCGGCGCCCGCCAAAGAGCGGAATATGGGCATTGAGCTGTTCCGCATTGTGGCAATGTGCCTTGTCCTTATGCTCCACGTCTTAGGGCGCGGCGGCGTCATGGGCGTGACCTCCAAGTTTTCCCCCCAATACATCACCGCGCACGCACTGGAAGCAATCGCTTACTGCTGTGTGGACTGCTACGCCATTATCACCGGGTTCACCAATGTCAAATCGCGCTTCCGCTACCGCCGGATTGTTCTTCTGTGGTTGGAAGTATTCACCATCACGGTTTCTTCCACGCTGATTGCCAAATTCTTTTTCCATGTAGACGTCACACCGGACGAATGGAAAATCGCACTGATGCCGCTGACCCGCCGGGAACTGTGGTATTTCAATGCCTACTTTATCCTGTTCTTCTTTATCCCGATTCTCAACAAGGGCGTTCAGGCGCTGGAACGCTGGCAGCTCAGAACGACCATTCTGACATTGCTTGCCGCGATCATGATTCTGACCCGCCTGGGCGACCGTGACATCTTCTACGTCAGCTCCGGCTATTCCGCCATGTGGCTGATGGTTCTGTACCTGATCGGCGCCTACTTCCGGCTGTACGGATTCCCGAAATTCGCAAAATGGTATGTCACCCTGCCAACCTTCTTTTTGTGCGCCGGCATTGCGCTGGGGCAAAAGCTGATCGCGCAGAAAATGATCAGCGACGGAACGCTGGTCAAAGAGGATTGGCTGTACAAAAACGAAAGCTTTCTCATCAGTTACATCTCGCCCTGCATGGTTCTGATGG
>FR890523.1:0-554 GCA_000433415.1 Clostridium sp. CAG:448 | reverse complement strand
GCCTTCTGATCTTCTTCGGAAATCTGAAAATCCGTTTCAAGGTTTCCAAGGTGATCATTTCCAATCTCGGAAAGGCAACCTTCGGCGTTTTTGCCCTGCACGTTGCCACCATGGTCTGGAACCACTATTTCAAGGGACGCTTTGCGGAGGTCGGCAAATATCCGGCGCCGAAAATGCTTTTGTTTGTCATCCTGATTACACTGGGACTGTTTCTTGTGTTCTCCGCGTACAGTCTGGCGCGGATCTATCTGTTCAAGCTGTTGCGGATCAACCGTTTGGTCGACCTGATTGCCGACCGTCTCCCCTTCAAAAAGAAGCAGGATTCCACAAACGGGTAAACCGACAGCGCGCCTGTTGAATCGTCAAAATCCCCCTTTCGCACACAACGAAAGGGGGATTCCTGTTCACTGTTCTTTTCGCCGGAACAGCAACCCTGCGGCAGGCAGACACAGAAGGGTAATCAGCACTCCGACACTGCCGCTGCAACCGGTTTTCTCCGGCGTTTCCGCGGTGGTACGCGCGCCGGCACCCGTTGACTGTACCGTCGTCCCGCC
>FR890522.1:6020-7612 GCA_000433415.1 Clostridium sp. CAG:448 | reverse complement strand
GCTGCGGAAGCGTTGCCGGCGGAGCACTGGCATTGATTGCCGCCGTTGCACTGGCTGGCGCTTGCCTCAAAAAGAAGAAAGACTGAATAGTCCCGGACTGAACAGCCCCTGACGGAACAGTCAAACTTACAAAAATAACAAAAAACACAAAAACCGTGGGAGAAACAAAAGCTCCCGCGGTTTTTTGCGTGCAGAATCAATGATTTTGCCGTAAGTAATTCCGCCGCAGCTTTTGCATTCGGTAAAATTTACACGGTATTCCTTCCGAAAACCGTTCCATCCTGTAGAATGGATGCGGATGCAACGTTTTTTCGCACCGATTCCGTGCAATCGGCAGAAAAACGCATCTGTCTGTGACTTTTTCACACAGGTGCTTGACTTACCCACCGCTTTGGCGGTATAATCAGTTCGTTGACTTACCCACCGCTTTGGCGGTATAATAAGGGTAAATTATGGTTTCACCGCCCCGCGCGCTGCGGATTGTGCGGTGGTGCCTGCAAGCTTTCGCGTGGCAGATGCCGGACAGAAAGGAACGGGTCAAAATGAAACAGTTCAATGTAACGGGGATGAGCTGCGCCGCGTGCAGCGCCCGTGTGGAAAAAGCGGTCGCGGCGGTGGACGGCGTGACTGCCTGCTCGGTCAGCCTTCTGACCAACTCCATGGGCGTGGAGGGCAGTGCAAGCGACGCAAGTATCATTGCGGCGGTCGAAAAAGCGGGATATGGTGCATCGGTCAAAGGTGCCCCGGTCAAAGGTGCCCCGGGGACAGCCCCCGCCGCGGCGGATACCACGGAGGAGGAGGCGCTCCGCGATCATGAAACGCCGGTTCTGCGCCGCCGGCTGATTGCGTCGGTGGTGTTCCTTGCGGCGCTGATGTATATCTCCATGGGGCACATGATGTGGAACTGGCCCCTGCCGGCGTGGATGGCGGACAACCACATTGCCATGGGGCTGATGCAGCTGCTGTTGGCGGGCATCGTCATGGTCATCAATCAGAAATTCTTCATCAGCGGCTTCCGCAGTCTCTGGCACCGCGCGCCGAATATGGATACGCTGGTCGCGCTCGGCTCCATGGCGTCCTTTGTCTGGAGCGTGGTTGCGCTCTTTCTCATGACCGACGCACAGTTGCGCGGCGACAGCGAGGCGGTCATGACTTATATGCACGAATTTTACTTTGAATCCGCCGCCATGATTCTGACCCTGATTACGGTGGGCAAGATGCTGGAGGCGCACTCCAAGGGAAAGACCACCGACGCGCTGCGTAGCCTGATGCGTCTGGCACCCAAGACCGCAACCGTTCTTCGGGACGGTGCGGAGGTGTCCGTGCCGGTCGGTGAGGTGCGCAAGGACGACATTTTCCTGGTTCGCGCCGGCGAGAGCATCCCGGTGGACGGCGAGGTGATCGAGGGCAGCAGTGCGGTCAACGAGTCGGCGCTGACGGGGGAGAGCATCCCGGTGGACAAAGCGGCAGGCGACCGTGTGAGTGCCGCGACCGTCAACCAGTCGGGATTCCTCAAGTGCCGTGCCACCCGCGTTGGGGAGGACACCACCCTGTCGCAGATCATCCGCATGGTCAGTGACGCCGCGGCAACC
>FR890522.1:4083-5952 GCA_000433415.1 Clostridium sp. CAG:448 | reverse complement strand
TGGGCATTGCCGCGCTGACGCTGGTGGTCTGGCTGCTCATCGGCAAGGAGTTTGCCTATGCGCTTGCACGCGGCATTTCGGTGCTGGTGATCAGCTGTCCGTGCGCGTTGGGACTTGCCACACCGGTGGCAATCATGGTCGGCAACGGCGTGGGCGCGCGCAACGGCATTCTGTTCAAAACCGCCGCGTCCCTGGAGCAGACCGGCAAGATCAACATTGTGGTGCTGGACAAGACCGGCACCATTACCAACGGCACCCCTGTGCTGACCGATCTGCTGCCCGCCCCCGGCGTCGAGGCGGAGACGCTGCTGCATTTTGCGCTCTCCCTTGAGGCAAAGAGCGAACATCCGCTGGCAAAGGCGATTGTTGCCTACGGTGCCGAGGTGTCCGCCGCCCCGGCGGAGGCAACCGATTTCCGCGCACTGCCCGGCAACGGCGTAAGCGCAACGGTGGAGGGCAAGCGCCTGGTCGGCGGCAGTCTGACCTTCCTTTCGGAACAGGTGCAGATTCCGCAATCGGTGCGTGAGAACGCCGAAACCCTGGCAATGGCAGGAAAAACCCCGCTGTTGTTTGCCGCGGACGGGGAACTGCTCGGTGTGGTCGCGGTGGCGGATACCGTCAAATCCGACAGCCCGGAGGCGGTGCGACAGCTCCGGAACATGGGCGTGCGCGTGATTATGCTGACCGGCGACAACGAGCGCACGGCACGGGCAATCGGCGCGCAGGCAGGCGTGGACGAGGTGATCGCGGGCGTTCTGCCGGACGGCAAGGAAGCGGCCATCCGCGACCTGCAACGGCAGGGCAAGGTGGCAATGGTCGGCGACGGCATCAACGACGCGCCGGCACTTTCGCGGGCGGATATGGGCATTGCCATCGGCGCAGGCGCTGACGTTGCGATTGACGCGGCGGACGTGGTGCTGATGAAGAGCAGTCTTGCCGACGTGCCCGCCGCCATCCGCCTGAGCCGCGCAACACTCCGGAATATCCATGAAAACCTGTTCTGGGCGTTTATTTACAATACGATCGGCATCCCGCTTGCCGCCGGCTGTTTTGTGGCGTTCGGGCTGACGCTCAATCCCATGTTCGGCGCCGCAGCCATGAGCCTTTCCAGCTTCTGCGTCGTGACCAACGCCCTGCGCCTGAATTTCTGCCGCGTTCATGACACCCGCCACGACCATCGCAGAGGCGGATGCGCAGGGAATTCTGCCGGACAGGGCAGCACCTGCGTGGTGCACGTGACCGGGATGATGTGCGCACATTGTGAAAAGCGGGTGCGCGAGGCGCTGGAGGCACTGCCGGGTGTGGAGAGCGCCGCGGTCAGCCACACGGACGGAACCGCCGTCCTGACCCTGCGCGAACCGGTCAGCGCCAAGGAAATCCGCAACTGCGTCAAAGCGGCAGGCTACCGCGTGACCGGTGTGAAAATGACGAATACTTCCAATAATGACAAAAATTGACAATTATCGTCCTTCAAAAGCGAATCGGAAATGACATTATTTTCCATTTAGCGTCCAAAAATGACAAAAATTTACAAATAACATCGCCGCATGGGAACGCAGGCACGCGCTTGTGTTCCCATCGGCGGGTGGAATATATCGGGTTGGACTGACATTATTTTCCATTTACATCCCAAAAATTACAAAAATTGACAATCCTTGCCCGCATTGTGCATGGCAGAGTGACAATAATTTCCATCAATCATCCAAAAATGACAAAAATTTACATTTACAAAGAAAACAACCCACAGAACCGGACAGAGAAGAAGGAGAGAAGGCATGCAGACAGAACCGATTGAAATGACACCCGCACAGGTGATGCAGGCAGGGCAGGGATGCCTGATCTGCGACATCCGCACCGACGGGGAACGTA
>FR890522.1:386-3991 GCA_000433415.1 Clostridium sp. CAG:448 | reverse complement strand
GGCGGCAGGACAGGTGCTGGTGATCTGCTGTGCGCGCGGCGTTTACAGCCGGGACGTTGCGGAGGAGCTGCGCCGGGCGGGGATTCCCGCATACAGCCTGCGAGGCGGCTATCCCGCATGGGTGTGCGAGCGGATGCGCGCGGAGCAAAACGACGGGACAGAGACGCTCTGCGCCCGTGTGGAGCACTCCCTGCGCAAAAAATACCGCCGGACGCTGATGACCCCCTTTATCCGCGCCCTCAAGGATTACCGGTTGGTCAACGAGGGGGATCGCGTGGCGGTCTGCATGTCGGGCGGCAAGGATTCCATGCTGATGGCAAAGCTGTTTCAGGAGCTCAAGCGGTACAGCCCTGTGCACTTTGAGGTGCAGTACGTGGTCATGGACCCCGGCTACCATCCGGACAACCGGCGCATCATCGAGGAAAACGCGCGCCTGTTGGAAATTCCGGTCACGATTTTTGAGAGCAACATTTTCGAGTCGGTTTACCATGTGGAAAAATCCCCCTGCTACCTCTGCGCGCGGATGCGGCGCGGGTATCTGTACAGTTTCGCGCAGAAGCTGGGGTGCAACAAGATTGCGCTCGGGCACCACTATGACGACGTGATCGAAACCATTCTGATGGGGATGCTGTACGGCGGACAGGTGCAGACCATGATGCCTAAGCTGCACAGCACCAATTTCCCCGGTATGGAGCTGATCCGCCCGCTCTATCTGATCCGCGAGGACGACATCAAGGCGTGGCGGGATGACAACGGGCTGCACTTTATCCAGTGCGCCTGCCGCTTTACGGACACCTGCACCACCTGCAACAACGGGCAGAACCACTCCAAACGCCAGGAGATCAAGGAGCTGATCCGCACCCTGAAGCAGACCAACCCGCAGGTGGAGCAGCTCATTTTCCGCAGCGTGGAGAACGTCAATCTGGACACCGTGATCGCCTACAAAGCCGGCGGGGTGCGGCACAGCTTCCTTGACGGTTACGAGGAAAAGGGAAGCGCACCGAAGGGAGAAGCGGGGACAGAAGAACAGAAGGAACAGAGAGAAGAGAGAGAAGAGAAAGAACAACAGGAGAAAAACGGATGATGATGACCGGGGAAGAAGCGTGGAAATTGCTGTGCCGCTACAACGAGGAGCCGTTCCATCAAAAGCACGCGCTGACCGTGGAGGGCGTGATGCGGTATTTTGCCGCCGGATGCTCCCGCGAGGTGATTGAGCGGGGCGCAGAGATGCTGGGATGGACGCTGGACGACCTGATCAGCCGCACCATCCTCGCCATGCGTACCGTCCCCGAGCGCTCTGCCGGAGTTTGAATGATTAATATTTTTCCAATGAACAGGAAATCCCCCGCCGCGGCGAGGGATGTTTTTAGATTGCAGATAAGAAGGGCGCATTTGTGCAAACAGATCGCTGCTTTTTCTTTGACCATGAAGGCGCAAAGAAAAAGCTTGGCAAAAAGAAAGCGCCGATGGGGGATTTCGCCGCCTGCGGACGGCATGCCGCCTTTTTGGAAAAGGTGGGCGAAAACTTTTGAAAACGGCGAGACAGCGGGAGGGATCAGACGCGTCGGAAGCCTCTGCCGACGATTTCGTTGGTATTCGTGATGACGACAAACGCCTGCGGATCAATGCGGTTAATCTCCTGTTTGAGATGATATGCCTGAATCCGGCTGCAAACCGTAATCAGCGCCTTTTTGGGTCCGTGCGTGTAGCCGCCCTCCGCGTCAATCTCGGTCACGCCCCGCCCGATGTTGGACATGATGTAATCCGCAATCTCGTTTGCGTGCCCGTCGCTGATGATCATGACGCATTTGCATTGGTTGATGGTCTCGATGACGCTGTCTACCAAAAATGCCTTGGCAAACAGTCCGAGCAGGGAAAACAGCCCGATCTTCCATCCGAAGAAGTACACGGACGAGGCGGCAATGAGAAAATCGGTCAGAAGCAGTGCCTTCCCGGTGTCAAGGGAGGTGTACTTTTTGAGAATCAGTGCCACAATGTCGGTGCCGCCCGACGTGGCGCCGCAGTGGAAGAGCAGAGAGGAGCCGATGGCGGTCAGCAGAATTGCCCACACCAACTCCAGAAACGGCTCGTCCGTCAGCGGGTGCCCGTAGGAAATCGCCGGGCAGATGCGCTCCAGAAGCCAGGTTTCCAAAGAGAACATCACCGAACCGTACACCGTCTTGATGCCGGTCGAGGTTCCTAAGAAGATAAAACCGATCAGCAGCAGTACCATGTTGATGATGGCAATCAGGACGGACGGGGAAAGCAGCCCCAGTCCGCCGCCGAGGATGGTCGCAATGCCGCTGACGCCGCCGGTGGAGAACCCGTAGGGAATCTTGAAAAAGAATACCCCAAAGGACATGAGAATCAGCCCGAGATTGATGATGAGAAACTCCTTGACCCGCCCGGCAAAAGGCTTTTTGTCTGCCGTCTGTGTCATATGGAAACCGCTCCTTCCTCGGTCACAAGGGAAATGTGCTCGTCGCCCAGCGCCTTGATCTCGCGCGGCAGCTCAAAACGCACAAACCATCCCTCGGGAACCTGTACGCGCATGCAGAAGTCGGTGTCGCTGCACTGCCAGCTGACCGAACAGATCTGACCGTCCAGCTCGATTGTGCCCCTTGCCCAACGCAACCCCTGCGGGTGCGGGCAGACGGTCAGGATGTGCTCGCATGCGTCCGGCATGCCGATGCCCAGAATGTCGCGCATCAGGTGTACGCCGGCGTGCGCGTTGAAGCCGTGACAGCGGGAAGAGGTCGAAACAACGGGATTTTCCCAGAGCGTGCCGGGACCCTCCTTCAGCTGCGGCTCGTAGATGGCTTTGAGATCCTCCAGCATTTTGCCGTACTCGAAGCGACGCGCCAGCATGTCCAGGCGGATGCACAGACCGATGAACAGTCCGCTTCTGCCCAGCACGGGGTAGGGGGCAAAGTGCGGTGCCGGTCCCATCCGGTCGCGCACGGCGGCATCCAGCGCGGGATTCTCACCCTTTTCCCAAAGTCCGCTCCAAAGGGCGGTGTAAAGCGCCGCCTCGGTGTATTTGTCGGTCTGGCAAAGGTTGCCGTCCCGGTCGGGCACCAGGTTGTCCGAGAACAGATCGATCTCGCCGTCCCGGAAGGTCGCGGTCGCCCCGCGCATTTTCTCCCGCAGGCGCGTGCCGGTTTCTTTCCATTCCGCGTTGCCGTACAGCTCGCCCAGCCCGCACAGCATGTAGGCGTACAGCGCGTTGACTGCCACCGAAATGGGACCCAGGTATTCGCCGCGGTTGGAAAGCGACCAGTCGATAAAGACCGCCGGAACGTTCTCCAAGCACCCGTGCCCGCCGAACAGCGTCATGGACCCTGCCACAAAGCGCTCAATCCGCGCCCGGTAAGCGTCCCGGAAAGCAACGTCCCCGGTGCGGCGGACGTATTCGCACAGCTCGCACATCAGCCAAAAGCTCCAGGTGGTCAGACCCGCAAGCGGCAGATAGGAGTCCTTGTTTGCCGGATAGACCTCCGGGAAAAAGGCGTTCCACATCCGGTCGGGGTCGGTGAGCAGAAAGTTTTCAATGTGCTCTTTCTCCACGCGGGTGTCGGACAGCATCAGCGCCGCCGCGCGGGCAG
>FR890522.1:0-339 GCA_000433415.1 Clostridium sp. CAG:448 | reverse complement strand
CCTCTCTCCCGGTCGGGGCAGTCCATAAACACGTCCAGGGTGTTGAGCAGCAGCGTGCGCTTTGCCGCGGCATACAGCCGGTTCAGATCCTCGTCCGCGCAGAAGAAGGTGCTCCGGTGCTCGTCCGGATAGGAATCGTCCAGCATCGAGAGCGCATGCACGGTCACGTCCCCCGGTGTGCGCATGTAAAGCTTGAGGTAGCGCCCAAGCCCCGGCTCCATTGCCGTAAAGGTGTGGCGCCCGGCGGACAGGTGCAGGCGCATGACCGGGCAGAAGGGATAAAAGACCGTGCCGTCCGCCCTGAGCAGTTCGGTATGTACCAGATCCAGAATGCCGTCC
>FR890521.1:3367-5452 GCA_000433415.1 Clostridium sp. CAG:448 | reverse complement strand
TAAAAGAATTGGTTTGCGGAAGCGTGGAAGAGACGCTGAACGAGCTGCTGGAGAAGGAGGCGGAGTCATTAACGCAGGCGACGCGCTACGAGCGCAGCGAGGCGCGGCAGGGCTACCGCAGCAGCCACTATGACCGGAACACCTCACCACGACCCTCCGGCGACGTTACGCTCCATATGCCGCGGCTCAAGGGCGTGTCCTTTGAAACGGCCATCATCGAGCGGTATCGCGGCCGGGAGAGCAGCGTGGAGGAGGTCCTCATTGAGATTGTCATCAACCTGTGCCGAAACTGGGGCGGAGAGTACGGAAATGTGGCGATTCTGGTGGTAATCGACGTGAATGAGGACGGCTTTCGCGAGGTTTTAGGTGCCGCCGAGGGAATGAAGGAGGACAAGTCCAGTTGGGTCAGCTTCTTCCAGTGGCTCCGCAGGAGAGGGCTGGACGGCGTGAAGCTCGTCGTCGGCGACAAGTGCATGGGGATGCTGGAGGCTGTGGGTGAGGTATTCTCCGAGGCCTAATACCAGCGCTGCACCATGCATTTCTACCGCAACGTTTTCTCCGTTGTGCCAAAATCCAAGGTCAAAATTGTAGCAAAAATGCTTAAGGCGATCCATGCACAGGAGAGCAAAAAGGCCTCCCGTGGGAAGGCGAAGGCTGTTGTTGCCGAGCTGAGAGCCATGAAACTGAAAGAGGTCGCCAAAAAGGTCGAGGACGGCATCGAGAAAACTCTGACCTACTGCGATTTTTTCGGTGAACACTGGACGCGCATCCGCACCAACAATGTGATCGAGTGGCTGAACCGGGAGATCCATCGCAGGACACGGGTGGTGGGGACGTTTCCGGATGGGAACTCCGCCCTGATGCTGGTCTGTGCGAGGCTGCGCCATGTGGCGGGCACCCAGTGGGGCAACAAGAAGTACATGAACATGAAGCATCTCGAGGACATCAAGCGAGATCTGCTGGTCGGGTGAGTGGCAGTCGGCTCGTGAAGCGTCAAGGGCAAGACAAGCGGCTTCCGTTGCCTTTGCCCCTTTGCGCCCCGACCGCCCTAAAGTAACCACGGGCGCGAAAGCACCCCTTTAATAGATTTCTACCGGATACCAAAATCAAATTTGCGCATAAACCTTGACACTGGGTCCTCTCCTCCTGCGACCATTTTCCGAAGTGCGCCTTCCAGAGAGCTCAGACTCAGCGAGGGATATAGCTCACGGATATCCGGCTTAAAAAATCGACCGATCTTCTGTTGTGTGGCAAGCCAGACGGTTTCCGGTACAGGATGTTTTTTGAGAATGTTGAGCAAGCGTCTATGGCGACGATTTCGGCGTCATATTAGTAGGCGCAATCGCTCATTTTATTTTATAGTAGTTCGTATAAATACCATTATGAGTGGAATCAGCGCTTTCAATAAACAGTTTGAATTTGTATCCATTAGAAGCGGTGTCGAATTCATATCGAAGTTCGAAAATCCAGACCGCGCCTTTTACAAAATAGCCGTTATCTAAAGTGTTGTTTCTTACGTAATAGAACCTATACAGTTTGCTCGGATTATCTTCAAAATAGTCGGTCAAGTCATTCTTTTGCTCTATGATATACCAATTTTCATTTGTACTCAAGCTGGATTTTTCGATTCTCGGTTTGCCGAACATGCCATCATAATGCGTTTTCAAGTACAAAAAATATGTCTCTGCGTTCGCTGCGAAAGTCACTTCGTCCGGGCAAACTTGCGAAAACGAATACCCATTGTTATACCATGCGTCGCTTGAGTTCATTTCCCCAGACAGTCCTGTCGGCTCAGTCAAGCCAGCAAGCCCTTTTGCCGACAGTTCTTCATCGGTAAACCACTTTGTTCCGTCGTGGAGCGGCTTTTGAGCTTCTCCACCGCCATCGTTATTACCACACGCAACCAAGCCAATACAAATTATCGCTAAAAGCACTGCACAAACAAATTCGGACAATTTCTTTTTTGACATGTTATTCAAAACCTCTTTTCTGATATTTTCCATCCTTTCAGGTAAACATATTCGTTAAGCCGAATACATGAAACAATGGTTCAATGTCTTTAGGATGTAAGCAGAAGGGCGGTTC
>FR890521.1:0-3336 GCA_000433415.1 Clostridium sp. CAG:448 | reverse complement strand
GAAAACAGCCATGGAACCGGGCTGTTTCCTGCCCATTTTGCTTGTCAATTTCAAAAGCTAAGCCCCACTGCCGAAAAGCGACTGCATTTTCTCTCCAAAAGTCAGATACACGAGTTTGGAAACACAAGGCATCTCAAATCTTTGTTTTAAAGAGTTCATTGCCGACAATAACAGTGGCTACACCACTTCCGGCTGATCGGTATCCTGCCGCTATTCTGCCTTAATTTTTATTCTCCGCCCATTTCATAAATGTAATTAGTCTCGCCAATTCTTTTTCCGCTACCTGTCTGCCGATTTTATAGCAGGATTTCAGCTTGGCGGGGTCTTTTTCGGCGCGCTTGATTGGAAGGGGGGCCTCAGGGCGGATGACGAGCAAACCGCCGCATTTCTCCTGCGTTGCAATCAAATCCAGTTCCGCATTGTACATCAGGTGGCGATTCTCCAACGCCTTTATGAGATTTGGGTATTTCCGATATTTTATACGAATCAGGGGGAGCATCCGATTTTTTTCTTTCCGATAGTCTTTGGGTTGTGTCAGAATGACCACATTTCTGGTATATCCTATACTTTCAAAATAAGACACGGGGATGGAATCGGATATCCCTCCGTCCAGCAGTTTTGCCCCGTCAATCTCTACGATTTGTGAAACCAACGGGAGTGAGGCGGATGCACGTATCCAATCCAGACCGTAATCGTTTTGACCGGTGTATTCGTGATAGACAGGCTTTCCGCTTTCGACATCCGTGCAGGTAATATAAAATGCCGTCGGATCTTTCTCAAAAGCATCAAAGTCGAAAATATCAAGTTTCAGCGGAACTTCACCGTAACAGAACTCCGTATTGAAAAGATTTCCTGTTTTCAAAAGAGAACCGAGACCGCAATAGCGTTTGTCGTGGCAGTAGTTTGCATTGTAACGGATCGCCCGACCAATCTGTCCCGATTTGTAATTGACACCGAACGCGGCCCCTGCGGAAACTCCGATGATTCCGTCAAATCGAATCCCGTTTTCCATCATGACATCCATCACGCCTGCGCTAAACATTCCGCGCATGGCACCGCCTTCCAGTATCAAGCCTGTCTTCATCTCGTTCGGGTTTCCTTTCTTTCCATCTGTGCAGTCAGAAACACAATGGTAGCATCGTATTATATCACACACTTTATGTCTTGTCAATCGTTTGGATGCATTTTATTGAAACTTCAACCAAAGTCGATTTCAATTCTGCCTGTCAGAGTCGAATTTTTTCTTCAACGCAACCTCGGTAGGAAAAATTGAGGCGATCAATATCACTAACTGTATTCCGCAAACAATACCGCCATAGAGCCCTATCGTCGGGAGACATTTGCTTAATGTTAAAAGCATCACAATCAGAGAGATATAAGACAAAGACAACGTAACACAGCCTGTTAAGAGCCACACTTTTCCGCAATGCTTATGGGCATATTCCCAGGTTTTCCGATTTCTCATTGAGCTTCTTGTCCGATAACCAAAGACAGAGTTTATTCCTTTGGGTGCTTTCTTTGAAAAATAGAAGACGAATCCTATTATTGCAATCGGAATCAGTGAGTCAATAAACACCATATAGAACCAGAATCCCATTTTTCTCTTCTTCCATCTTTGCTTTTACCGGATACCGGCAAGCGGAACCGGACGGTTGGACAGTATAATCAGAACCAAGGCAACCACAATAAATGTAGTAACAGCAATGAAATTTCCCGTTAAGACACGGAGACGGGACTTTCTTGCCTTGCCGATCAGTGCCACGGCGGTAGTACTGACGGCAGATATCAACAGCGATATGCCCAAGCATTTCCAAAGCCACAAAAGTTCATAAAACCATTTCATTTTTTCTCTCCTTCTTATGCAATGAATTAAAGTGCATCGGGGAAGTTCCGAATACGAGTAAGCATGAATATAATCACATGAAACGAAATCAACGAATTTACGGCATGGGCAGTGGTGCAAAGCTTCGCCGTGATAAACATTCCGAACGGAGAAAAGAAGATGAAAACAGGAAAAACTGCTCACAGGTACACTTTCGGCGCTTTGCGCCGCTCTATTGGTGCTTTGCATCGTGCTTGCCGCAGGATGGAGCAAGGCGGCAAAGAGCAACGCCGCCGCACTGCCGGAGGTGTGGAACAACGGCACAGCAATCCGGTGGAAATACAGCGATGAAACCGATTGGCGCGACCTTGTGGCGCTTACCGAGCTTCGGGGCGCTGCCGGAGAAAGCGGCAAGGACGGCGCTGACGGTAAGGACGGAACAAACGGCATAAACGGGCAAGACGGTAAAGACGGCACAAACGGTCAGGACGGCATCGGCGTTTCGTCCGTAACGGTCGGTAAAGATGGCAGCATCACCGTAACATTAACGGACGTCAGCACATACAAAGCGGGAAGTATTTCCGTTTCCAAAGAAGAAGTGCAGGCACTGAAACCCACGGCGGGAGCTGCAGCAGGGGTTGCAGGGGTATCGCTGGTCGGTGTGCTTTCCGGTTTGGGATACACTTTATTGAAACGCAAAAAGCTGTTCTGACGCAACCTGCGCAACCATATAAGCAATGAAAAGCGACAGCTTCTTTTGTGAGCTGTCGCTTTTGGATGCGTTATGCTGAAAAAATCTTCAAAACGATGCCTTCTGTCTTCTCAGAGAGCCACGGACCGGGACTTTTTCAGCCATTTTACCGTGTCAATGAGCGTTTCCTTTAATGAGCGCGGAGCATAGCCGAGATCCTTTGCTGCCGCTTTGCCGGAAAAAAGTGCATTGCTTTGGAGCACATGGACGGCATAAGGCGTGAAAAACAGCTTTTTCTTTCGTCTGATGCTGTCAAACTCATAGAACGGCGCTATAATTTTCGCCAGCGCAAAAAACAGCTTTTTCTTTCGTCTGATGCTGTCAAGCTCATAGAACGGCGCGATGATTTTCGCCAGCGCGACAGGGAGGTACGACACGGCTTTATTTATACCCGTACTGCGCCCGACGGTCTCGAGAATGTCACGGATCGTGGCATAGTGACCGGAGAGAATATAACACTTTCCGCGCACACCCTTTTCCGCGCAGGAGACAATTCCTGCCGCAACGTCCCGCACATCCACAAAGTCATAGCCACCCCTGACAGCAATCGGCAGCTTCCCCGCAAGGAAGGACAGGAGCAGCTCCGTAATACTTCCTCCCGACGTATCGCCCGGTCCGATTATGCCGGAGGGAAGCACAACGCTTGCGTCAAGAGAAGTCTTTGCCGCATCAAGAACTGCGTGTGTCGCCATAGCTTTGCTTTTGGCGTAATCTCCGACGAGCCTGTTCGGATCAAATGCATCGGTTTCAGCGTCAATTTCGA
>FR890520.1:12030-18432 GCA_000433415.1 Clostridium sp. CAG:448 | reverse complement strand
AAACAGGAAGTCATAAGAACGGGAAGAGCTATGGGAATTATGAGGGAGAATCTGAAATTCCCGGGGCTGTGAGTTGTATTGCAGAAAATGAATTAGTCGATCGTCTACTACGCTGATTGCAGAGTTTGAATATCAACATGGGTTTTGAGGCGGTTGTCAACTATTTAACCAAAACCACACAATCAAAGGGAAAACGGAATCAAAAAAAAAAAAAAAAAAAAAAAAACCCGAAACGGTGTTGCATAGGCAGGGCGCCCATGCAACACCGTTGTGTCTGTGCTTTATTTGCCGCGGATCAGCAGAATGACGCTGTACGGCGCCTCCGGAACGGTGATTGTGATACCGTTTTCCATCAGGTCTTTGCCGGTTGCGGTGATATCTACAAGTCCGTCGAAGTCTTTGACGGTATAGGTTTTATCCGCATCCAGACCCTTCAGCCGGAAGGTTCCGGTCAGCGTTGTACACCCTGCATTGCAGATCAGTTGTGCGTAGCCGGTGTTCTGCGCGGGATCGAAGAATTCCCAGCCGTTCCACCGGTCTGTCGCTTCGCTGTAGGGAGTCAGACGGTAGTACTCATTGTAGAAGTACCCCTTTATCTGCGCGTATTCGTCGTATGCCTTGCGCAGTCCTGCCCAGTCGGCGTTTCTGTCCATGACGCTGGGCATTTTCAGCATGCTGTACGGCGCATAGTTGATGCGGGTGGTGAAGGGAGAAACCGAGTAGGATTCGTTTTTGAAGTACGGGAACCAGGCGAACAGGGACTGCGTAATGCGCGTTTTTTCCAGGTTGTTTGCGTCGCCCGAGCCGTCAAACAGGTCGCTGTAGTGCAGAGGAACGGAGCGCTTCATGGTTTCCAGGTCATTTCTGCCGCCGCCGGATGCGCAGGAGTCGATCATAAGGTACGGATATTTTTCCAACAGGGCATCCCAGTAGGCAAGATAGCCCTGCACATACTGATTCTCGGTCATGCCTTTGCGGTTTTCGCCGTCCTTCTTTGCCCAGGAACCCGCAGGGTCACTGTTGAAGTCCTGACGGTAGATGGAAATCCCGGCGGTTTCGATGACATACGACACCTTTCCGATCAGCCAGTCGCGCGCTTCCGGATTGCCCAGATCCAAAAGGTATCCCTCCAGCCAGGTTCCCACCATGGTCTTGTCCAGGAGCCATTCTTCCTTGAATCCGGGGGTGTTTTTCAGGAAGGTTTCCTTGTCCAGACGGATGTCCTCCGGCTCAAACCAGAGCAGGTATTTCATGTTGTTGTCCTTGCAGTATTTGCCGATGCTGGAAAGTTCGTCGGGGAAGCGGTCTTTGTCAATATTCAGCGTTCCGGTCGAGGGCCAGCTGACACGTTCACCCGAGGCGCCGGTGTACCAGCCGGCATCCATCCAGAGCGTATCTGCTTTGATGTTGTTTTTCTTGTACAGATTCAGCATCAGCATCATTTTGTCGGTGGTCGTGCCGTCGGACATGCCGCCGAATCCCGCCATGGTCTGCGGCAATTCGCCGTTGATTTTGTGCATGACATCCTTCATAAAGTAGTGCCGCCAGACATTGGCTTGCTCGTCAACGCCTGTGTTTTTGTAATCCACAAACGCCATCAGCGGGGTGCGGAAGGTTTCGCCGGGAGCGATATAGGTCGCGACATCGTTTTGTCCGGCGGAGAATACGGTTTTATTTCCGCTTACCCGGAAGCTTGCATGCCAGGTGCCCGACCAACCGACTGCGATAAAGGTGCCGCTTGTCCGGTCATCGCTGCCGTAGGAGAAATTGAAGTAGGGGAAAACGTGGTGCGAGGGTCTGCCGGAGGTGGATTTGAAGGACACTGTTTTCTTGCGCGAGAAATCCTGACTGTATTCCTTGTACCAGGAAACGCCGCCGTCGCCCTGCAATCCGGAAAGGTAGGGACCCTCTCCCTCAAAGGTCGTGACAAATTCAATGTCCTTGAACACCTTCGTGTTTTCCTTGGAGGTGTTCTCAATGTAGACAACATACTCATAGGCGTTTTCGTCCGGGTATACGTTGCTGACCAACCTGAAATCCGCATTGATGGCGGCATTGCGCAACACCGTGGTGATCTCGGTTCCGTTGTCCAGTTTCTTTTTGTCCTGCCGGACGATTTCAAATCCTGCAAACCCTTCATAGGTGTCGTTGCCGTAAGTAAACCGGATCGGGAAGTGATCCATGTCGTTCATGATTTTGTCGTATCCGTCTACGCCGGTGAGAATTTTTGTGGTTTCTTCCATGGTTGTGGTCTCCTCGTCTTTCGTGCTTTCCGATGTGTCTGCGGTTGTTTCGGTGTCTGCTCCGGTTGTCTGTCCGGCATCTGTCGCAGAGGTCTTTTCCTCACCTGTGGTGTCCGCTCTGTTCTGTTTTTCACCGTTGCAGGCGGCGAGGAGCAAAAGGCAGAGCAGGGAAAGCGTGAGCAGCGTCAGAAATAAACGGTGTTTAATCTTCATTGTGTGTCTCCTTTTTCTTTGCCGCGGTCAGTGGGATTGCGGCAAGCACAAAAACAGCCAGGATGCCGCATACGGCAGAACCGCAACCGGTCTTTCTTTCGTCGTTTGCGGTTTCAGCGTCGGTGCCGTTGGTTGTCGTTTCTGCCGGATTCGAGACGGTCTCTACCGATGTTGACAGTTGTTCCGGCTGGGTGGTGGTTTGTTCCGGTTCTGCGGTCGTCTGCTCCGGTTCCGCAGTTGTCTGTGCGGGTTCTGCCGTGGTCTGTTCCGGTTCGTCTGTGGTTGCCGGATCGGTGTCAAGGATCTCGTGTCCGTCGCCGTCCTTAATCAGCACGGCACCGCCCCAGGTGCCCCATGCGCCGGAAATGGAGGGTGCACCGGCAACGGCGATTTTCAGCGCGGAAACGCCGGAAATGTCGCATTCCATATACGCAAACGGATCGTTGTACTTCATCACGTCGCTTTCAAACAGCAGCGTGCCGTCCCCGTACACCGCGAATTTCACACTTGCCATGGAGATGTCAAACGCCGAGGTGGTGGAACAAACGCCGTAGTAGGAGGCAAATTTTTTGAATCCCATGCCTGTGATGTCGATCTCCACATAAGAGGTGTATCCGTCGGAGGAAGCGTGCATGCCCAGCCCCTTTTCAAAGATGCGCATGGTGGAGTCAAAAATCCATTCATTGGCGGTATTGGCATCCCGCATGATCTGATTGTTGGTGAGGGAGATGCTGTCCTTCCAGTACATATCGCTGGCATAGGTATATTTTCCGGAAATGATCTCATCCGGCGTTCTCTGATCCGTTTTGTCGGGGGTAAAAGTCGTTTCCGGTGTGTCGGACTCCTCCGGTTTGGTATTGGTCAGTTTGGCATCAGCCCATTCGCTCCAGTCGCAGGAGTGCCCGTCCACACAGTCTACCACCAGACGCAGGGTTTTGACACCCTTGACGGTGCAACTGAGCAATACCGGCTTGTCGCCGTATTTGCAGACATCACTGGAGGCGAGCAGCTGTCCGTCTCCGTATACATGGAAGGAAGCGCTGCCCCAGTCCAGGAACACGCCGTCCTTGGAATCGTTCTGCATGCCGACATAGGCGGAAAAGAAACTGTAATCCTGACCGGAAATGTCAATCTCGATATAAGTTTCCTGTCCCTGGGGGTTGCAGTGGATGCCGAATCCTTTGTCGAATGTCACACCGCCGATGGTTATGACGTCGCCGGTGTGGGCGGTGTTGTACCCCAGCTTGTCTTCCAAACCGGAAAAGGATCTGACCAGTTCTTTGTGGTCTCCCAGGTAGAAATCTTCATCCTGTGCGCTGATGCAGAGGATCAACGCGGTCGTGACAGCGGCGATGGACAGCAGTATCGCCCAAAATGCCTTTTTCATTGTTTTTTTTCTCCTTTGTCGTATAATTGTTGTATATTTTTTGTCAGCACTGTCCCTCATACAGTGCAAGGTTCTCGGATAAAACCAGGGTGGGGATGGATTGGATGCGGTGGGTAGGCTGATGGTTGGAGATCAGCATTTCCGCCATGGCCAGAAACGCGGTTTCCGCCTGCCAGACGATGTTCTGGAAGATGGTAGCCACCACCGTTCCGTCGCGCAGGTAGGGAACAATATCCGGAAAGGTATCGAAGGTCACCAGATTGATGGGCAGGCGGCTTTCCTTGACGCGTCTGCAAAGCGGTTCGGAGACGGCGCTGGTGATATAAATGCCGCCAAGACTGTCGCCGCGCGTGCGTAAAAGAGCTTCTGCCTGACTTTCCAGAATTTCAACGGTGTCCTGCATATCATATGTAGCCGCAATGTGCAATCCCAGACGGGCGCAGGCTTCCTCAAACCCTTTCTTTGCCGCAATATGAATGTCGGAGTGACCGTACCCGGTAAACAGCGCCACGTCGCGCCGGTCGGTGGGCTTGACACAACGGTAAATCAGTTCCGCCGCCATGCCGGATGCGACCGACTCGTTGTGCTTGACCGTAAAGACATACGGGAGTTTCATGTTGACCTGCTGCAGTGCGGCAATGTTGGGGTTCTTTTGTGCGAATTCGATGATCAGCACATCGATTTCGGGCGTGGACGGGACGGAGACAATTACGCCGTCGCAGGCGGAAAAGCTGTCCAACGCCGCCTTGCATTGCCCATAGGCATCCTCAAAGTCTGTTACCGTGACCACATGGTATTCGACTTTGTAATCGGCAATTCGGTCATGCGCCAGTCTGCATCCTTTCAGGAGGGCATTGGTGACCGGATCAAACGGGCAGACCAACAGCACACCGATTCGGACAGCTTTGTGCGAAAGGCGAGAGGCGAGCTTGTTCGGGCGATACCCGACGCTTTCCGCATATTGTAATACAAGCTGCCGTTTTCCCTCGTCAATCCGGGCGCCCGGCGTGAATGCCCGGCTGACCATCGACGGGGACAGTCCCAGGGCTTTGGCAATGCTGTATATTGTGATTTTTTCTTCCACTACGGGGGATTCCTCCTTTCGTGCAACCGGTTGCATGATTGTGAGGCAATTATACCACGTTTCCCGGGCACTGTCAAGTGCAAATGAACCGGCTTATTTCACAAAGATGCGGGCGCCTTTTTGTGCATTTTACAAACAAGAGGCGGGGCGGTGCGTTCGTGAGGAGAGTGCAATATCGGTGGCGCGCAGGATGTCGAAGCAGGGAAGAAAGCGTCGCGCAAAAGATTTTGTCGCAGTGACGGGAAAGGGTATGAAAACAGCAAAAGCGGGACGATACGGGGCGACAGAGGGGGGCATTTGTCGGACGGTTCTGTTTGACAAGCGGAATAAAGCCTTTTATAATGGGTACAAGCCCGCCGGACAGGCGGATTGATTCACACAATAAGAGGAGGTTATTACCTATGCGCCACTTATCCGCACGCCGCACATTGTCTGCGGCACTTGTCCTTGCCCTTGGCCTTTCGCTTGCCGCTTCCTGTGCCCAAAAGCAGGAAGAACCGGAACAGACGACCGGAACCGGGGAAGCAAACACCTATCTTTCTCCCGCAACACAGTCCGAGCAAACAGAGCCGACGTATGACAACACCTTTACCCAGGCGCCAAATCCGATCCCGACTCCAAACCCGACGCCGGATCCGACGACCATTACGGTCAACGGCAGTGTGGGATTGACCTACCAGAGCAACGGGAACGGAACCTGTACGCTGACGGGAATCGGTTCCTGCACGGATGCCTGTGTGGTGATTCCGGATCAGAATGCCTCGGGCGACCGTGTAACGGCGATCGGGGAGCGCGCACTGTACGGTGCGGCATCGGTTGCCGCCGTTCAGATTCCCGCATCCGTTACCAGCATCGGATCGCTTGCCTTTGCGGCATGTCCGTCCCTGACCTTTATTTCGGTCAGCACCGGGAACGCTGCCTTCAAAGCGGAGGGTGGTGTGCTGTACTCGGCTGACGGGACGCGCCTGATTGTTTATCCTGCCGCCCGCGCCGACTCCGCCTGCCGGATCAGTTCCGCAGTCCGCACGATTGAACCGATGGCGTTTTACAACTGCAAAAACCTGCGCACAATCCGGTATGCGGGAACGCAGGCACAGTGGGCGACCATTGCGATCGGCGATACCAATTACAGTCTGAACGCCGCTTCCATCCTCTGCACGGACGCCGGCAAGTGAACTCACTTCCTCTTACACGTTACACGCGGAAGCAAAATATTCATCAAAAACGCTTGACAAAGCGCGCCGGATGTGTTATAATGTGCAGGATAACGAAACTGCACAAGGAGATGTGTGAGATGAAAAGAATTCAGACAATCGAAACCAGAGATCTCAGAAAGAGCCTGAAGAACGGCGGTTGCGGCGAATGCCAGACTTCCTGCCAGTCCGCCTGCAAGACTTCCTGCGGCGTTGCAAATCAGGGCTGCGAGAATACCGAGGCAAAGAAGAACTGAGTCCGGGCACGACCGGGAACATACA
>FR890520.1:0-11973 GCA_000433415.1 Clostridium sp. CAG:448 | reverse complement strand
GTTTTGGTTGCCCGGTATCCGGGCGGAAGGGAAAATACATGATACATCAATACAAACTGAACGGATATAATATTGTTCTGGACATCGGCTCCGGCTCCGTGCACACAGTGGACGACGTTGCCTATGATATGATCACAATGTATGCGGATAAATCCCGGGAGGAAATCCTCGACGCAATGCTTGAAAAGTACGGCGACCGTGCGGATGTGACGCGTGAAGAGCTTTCGGATTGCTATGACGATATCACGGCGCTGCGGGATGCGGGGAAGCTTTTTTCCGACGACGATTACGAGGCGCACGCCGCGGATCTGAAAAACCGTTCGCAGGTGGTCAAGGCGCTTTGTCTGCATGTCGCGCATACCTGTAATCTGGACTGCTCCTATTGCTTTGCCGCACAGGGGAAGTACCATGGCGAACGCGCGGTGATGCCGTTTTCCGTGGGCAAGCAGGCAATCGATTTTCTGATCGCACATTCGGGGACGCGCCGGAACCTGGAAGTGGACTTTTTCGGCGGGGAACCGCTGATGAACTTTGATGTCTGCCGCCAGGTTGTTGCCTATGCGCGTAGCATTGAGAAGGAGCACGGAAAGAATTTCCGTTTTACGCTGACGACCAACGGGATGCTGCTGAACGATGAGGTCATCGAGTGGGCAAACAGGGAATGCCATAATGTGGTTCTTTCTCTGGACGGGCGTAAAGAGGTGCATGACCGTTTGCGCAAAACGGTTGCCGGAAAGGGAAGCTACGACGTTATCGTGCCCAAATTCCAGGATTTTGTGAAAAAAAGAGGGGATCGCGGTTACTATATGCGCGGGACCTTTACGCACTTTAATACCGATTTCACCAACGATATTTTCCATATGCTTGATCTTGGGTTTACCCAGTTGTCCATGGAGCCGGTGGTCTGCGCACCGGGGGACCCTTACGCGCTGACCGAGGAGGACCTGCCGGAGCTGTTCCGCCAGTATGAGATTCTTTCCCGTGCACAGATCGAGCGCAGACGTGCCGGCAAACCGTTTACTTTCTACCACTATATGCTGGATCTGACACACGGTCCCTGTATTTACAAACGCATTTCCGGATGCGGATCGGGGACGGAATATATGGCGGTGACGCCGTGGGGGGACTTGTATCCCTGCCACCAGTTTGTTGGGGAGCCGCAGTACCTGATGGGGAACCTTTGGGACGGCGTGACCAATACGGCGGTGCGCGAGGAATTCAAACGGTGCAATGCCTACTCCCGCCCCGATTGCCGGAACTGCTGGGCAAAGCTGTACTGCTCCGGCGGGTGTGCCGCCAACGCTTATCATGCAACGGGTACGGTGACCGGTGTCTATCAGTACGGCTGTGAGCTGTTCCGCAAGCGGATCGAGTGTGCACTGAGCGTCAAGGTTGCAGAGTACGAGGACGGGCTTGCTTCCCCCGAAGGATGCGGCGATTGCGGTGACGATTGTAAGTGATTGTATATAACACACAAAAACAGCGTGCGATAAGCCGCTGTTTTTGTTGATATAAGTTTTGGACAAACCTGTTGACAAACAGGCGTATTTGTAGTATAATATCAGGGTACGTGAGACGTACACCCATATGACCCATTAGCTCAGATGGCAGAGCACATGACTTTTAATCATGGTGTCCGGAGTTCGACTCCCCGATGGGTCACCAAACGAAACAAATCCGAACTATTTCGTAAATCGAAATTGGTTCGGATTTGTTTTTTTTGTCTGTATGCGGAATGTAAAAATATTTTTCGAAACGCCCTTGACAGGAAAAGTATTCCTTGGTATAATAAGTATGAAAAGTATAACTTGTGTGAAAGGAGAAACGGATGGAAGAGAAAAAATCGCGGAAGGCGATATTCGGTATGGTGAAAATGGGAGAGAAGGGGCAGATCGTCATTCCCAAAGAGGCGAGGGAAATGTTCGGGTTCAAGCCGGGGGATATGTTGCTGATCGTCGGCGACGAGAGCCAGGGGCTTGCCATCCCGCGCAAGGAGGCGGTCGCGTACTTCCATGATCTTTTGCAGAGCGGTGTGCCGCCGATTTATAAGGAGGATGAAGAGGAAAAATGAGTACGGTCAATGCGATTGAAACCAAAGATCTGTGCAAGCATTACAAGAATAAAATTGCGATTGATCATCTGAATATGACCGTCCGCGCAGGGGAGTTTTACTGCCTTCTGGGGGTGAACGGCGCCGGAAAAACCACGACCATCCGCATGTTGACCTGCCTGACTCAGCCGACGTCCGGGGACGCACTGCTGATGGGGCACAGCGTTCTGCACGACCCGTACGGCGTGAAGGCAGTTACCAATGTTTCCCCACAGGAAACCGCGGTGGCGCCCAAGCTGACGGTGCGTGAGAATTTGGAGATGATCGCGGGAATTTACGGATGCGCGCGCGCATGTGTCCCGGAGATGATTGCCGATCTGGGGCTTGAGGAATACGCAGACAAGCGCGCCGCGACCCTGTCCGGCGGTTGGCAGAGGCGGTTGTCCATTGCGATGGCAATGATTACAAAACCGCAGGTGCTGTTTCTGGATGAGCCGGCGCAGGGGTTGGACGTGATTGCGCAGCGCCTGCTTTGGGACTTTATCAGCGGGCTGAAGGGAAAGACAACGTTGATTCTGACCACACACGACATGAAGGAGGCGGCGGCACTGTCCGACCGTGTGGGAATCCTGGTGGCGGGACATCTGTACGCCGAGGGAACCGTGAATGAAATTTGCGCACAGACCGGTTGTGACAATTTGGAGGACGCTTTTGTGCGGATTGCGACGGCGGCGCAGGGAGGAAAGACCAAATGAAAAGAGCTATGACTTTTGCCGGGCGGAATTTCAAGGAGATGCTGCGGGATCCGCTGTGCTACATTTTTTGTGTGGCAATGCCGCTTGCACTGTTGTTTGTGATGCATTTTGCCTTTTATGACGCGCAGAATACCTTTTGGTTTTCCGTGGAAATTCTGACGCCGGGGATCAATTGTTTTGCATACGCATTTGTGATGCTGTACCTGGCGCTCCTGGTATCGCAGGACCGCGCAACCTCTTTTTTGACCCGACTGTATACGTCGCCCATGCGCCCTGCGGAATTCATCATCGGTTATATGCTGCCGGGGTTTGCCATCGGCATGGTGCAGGCGGTACTCTGCTATCTCTGCGCAACGGTCATCAGCATTGCGGAAAACGGCAGCCTGTCGTTTGCGGCTGCGGGGATTCCGGAGGCGATTCTTCTGTCGCTGCCGGCGCTCCTGATCTATGCTTCCATCGGCATTCTGTTCGGCGCCGCCTTCAGTGACAAAGCGGCTCCCGGGCTCTGCTCCGCGATTATTACCGCCTCCGCATTTCTCTCGGGTGCATGGATGCTTGTGGATGAGAGCAGTGCGCTGGGAATTGTCTGCCGGATTCTGCCGTTTTATCCCACGGTCAAACTGGGACGCTTTGCGCTCGCCGGGTGGGAGACGCTGCGCATCGGACAGACCGTTACGCAGACCGGACTCGCGATCACGACCGAGCAGGCGACCTTTGCAACATGCTGGTCACATCTGCTTGTGGTGATTGCCTGGGCACTGGTGCTGTTTCCGCTTGCCATACTGGTATTCGGAAAACGGACGCGCAGGGATGCAAAGTAAACAAAAGGACAGAAGAACGAAAGCAAGAAAAAAACGAGAAAAACAGGAGGGAAAAACAGATGGCGGAAAACAGAACGGAGCGGATCCGGATCGGGGAGATCGAGGCGTCGATGCACCCGACAGCGATTTTCAGAAAGATTGCCGTTGTAGGGGACAGTCTGTCGTCGGGAGAACTGGTTTCGGTCGGTGCAAACGGCGCATACGGTTATCACGATTATTTTGAATATTCCTGGGGGCAATTCATTGCCCGTGAGCTGGGTGCAACCGTGTATAACTTTTCACGCGGGGGAATGACCGCGAAGGAATACACGGACGGCTATGCGGATGCCATGCGGATGTGGGATCCGGCGCGCGCGACACAGTGTTATCTGGTGGCATTGGGCGTCAATGATTTACTTAATCTGCGGATGCCGGTCGGCAGTGTGGCGGACATCTGCCCGGATGACCCGGAAAAGAATCAGCCCACCTTTGCGGGGTATTACGCAAAGATCATACAGCGTTACCGTGCCATGCAGCCGCGTGCGCCTTTCTTCCTTCTGACCATGCCCTCGGAAGGGGATGCGGATCCGGTGGCGGAAGACATCCGTGCACAGATGGCGGCACTTTTATATGCGCTTGCCGATTACTTTCCGGATACTTATGTGATCGACCTTTACCGGGACGGTCCCGTTTATGATCAGGCGTTCCGCAACCTTTACATGATGAACGGACACATGACCCCGGCAGGGTACCTGTTCAGCGCAAAGCTGATTCTCCGGCTTTGGGACCGCATTCTGTTTGCGCATCCGGAAAAGTTCCACGATGTCGGGTTTGTTGGGACGGATCTTTACAGCTAAATATTGACCAAAGAAAAAGCGGTGCACCGCATCTCCTCTGTCCGGAGGGAAACGGTGCACCTTTTTTGATTCATTTGTTCATTCGGATTATTCGCCGAAGTACCGCTTGAGCAAGCCTTCAAAGGCTCTGCCATGCCGGGCTTCGTCACGTGCCATTTCGTGAACTGTGTCGTGAATGGCGTCCAGGTTATGTGCCTTTGCCAGCTTTGCCAGTTCAAACTTGCCGGCAGTTGCGCCGTGCTCAGCTTCCACGCGCATTTCCAGGTTCTTTTTGGTGGAATCGGTTACGACCTCGCCCAGCAGTTCCGCAAATTTTGCGGCGTGCTCGGCTTCTTCCATTGCTGCCTTTTCCCAGTACAGACCGATTTCGGGATATCCTTCACGGAATGCAACGCGGGACATGGCAAGATACATACCGACCTCACTGCACTCGCCGTTGAAGTTGGCACGCAGTCCCTCGATGATTTCTTCGGGGACATCTTTTTTGCCGATGCCGACCACATGTTCAGCCGCCCAGGTGCGCCCCTCTTCTTCTTTGACCTCAACAAATTTCTCGCCAGAAGCCTTGCAGACAGGGCATTTGTCCGGACGGACATCGGATTCTACGATTTCACCGCATACAGTGCATCTCCACTTTTTCATGTTTGTAACCTCCGTTTTTTGGTTTGTTTTTGTGTTGTGACACTATTATAGCACATTGTTCGGCGGTTTTCAAGTGATTTTGTTACGCTTTTTTGGGTCAGAGCATGACCGGAAGTGTGCGTAAGTCACCGTCACGGATTTGTTTTTGTATCTCGTAGGCGTACGGCTCCAGATAGGAATCGCGGCAGGTGCAGAGCCCCGCGCGGCGCAGACGCTCCTGTACCGTACCGGCGATCTCCTCGATGACGGTTTGATTGCGCGCCTGTTCGTAGGGGGCGGCAAGCAGCTGCTCCAGGGCTTCCGCCGTTTGCACACAATCCGGCAGGGTGCGCAGTGCACGAAAGAGCCATTTATAGTAGGGCGCGTAACGGTCGCAGAGCAGAAACAGCGCCTCTGCCGTATGGCGGCAGAAATCGGCAAGCGCGATGGCGGCGGCAGTCTTTTCGCCGTGCTGCAGACAGCGCGCATAATTGTATTGCCCGGTCTGCGCCATGTAAAAGAGCGCGGAGCCGAGTTTTTTGTACCGTACGTCCGCCGGGCGACGGAGGAGTCCTTCGCGGATGCGGGTAAATTCGCCCACGGGATCACAAAAGACTGCGCCGTTGGTCGCCTCGGCAAGATAAAAGTCGGGAATGGCAAGCCATGCGCGGTTGCTTTCCGGAATGTCGCCTGTCTCTGTATAAAAGGAATAGAATTCCCGTATGGTCTGCACGCCGCGTCCGTTCGCGCCGCGCAGGCTTTTTTGCTGCAGGGAAGTACCTGCGAAGGTGTCCGGAAGCGCCCGGTAGGCACGGAACAGGCGGAATCCGAACGCACAGTCGTCCTCCTCGGTCAGCCACAGGCAGAAGCCGGGGGCAAAGTCGTGATCCTGCGAGAGGGTATCGTCAAAGCCGAAGCATTCCGAACCGTGCCCGACAAGTCCCACGGCAATTCGATCACTGACATCGGCAAAATGCGCTTCAATCATGGGTTTCCCGCAGGTTTCATAATACGCACGCGCAAGTGCGAGCCCGTTCATGATATAGCCCCCGCCGCATAGATTTCCGCCGCGACTGCCTCCAGTGCGTCCGCTTCAACGGTGCGTCCGAAATAGCGCAGGGAAGGCGCGCACTTGGAGAGGATAAAGGCATAGTTGGCATCGTGGGGCTGACGGGGGGAATTGAGCAGTTCCCAAGCCGCATCCAGGGTCTTTTCAACGCGCGGAACGTCGTTTTCGTTCCGGTCATAGAGCAGATGGGCATAGTTGACGAGCGTGACCGCGATCTCTCCGTCATGCCCGCCGATCTTTTGCAGGATGTCGATGGCACGCAGATTGCACGCTTCCGCCTCGTCGTAACGCGCAAGGTCGCAGAGCGCGGCGGCTTTGTTGTTGAGCAATGCGGCATATTCAAACGTGTCCTCTTTGCCGTTTTCCCGGTAGACTGCCTGTGCCCGGTCATACAGTGGCAAGCCTTCGGCGGGGCGTTCGCAGAATTTGAGCGTAGTGGCTGCATTGATCAGCACTGTTGCCCCGGCAGGGTGGCGGTCGGCACCGAAAGCATCAAGCAGGGAGAGCACTTCACGGGTCACGCGCAGGGCATTTTCCCGGTCGCCGGTGCGGCGGAAGTAACCGACTTCCTCATTCAGAACCGTGATGAGTCCTGCCGTGTCGCCGTCCGCGCGCATCTCCCCCTCCCAGAAGGACAGGTGTTGTCCTGCCCCCGCCAGATCATTGGTGGCAAAATAGGCGTCCAACCGACGGATGAAGCGGGAAACGCGCACCGACGAGGTGTTTTCCGCCGAACAGCCGGTGCATTCGATCTCGCGTTCCTGTGAAAAATCTTTTCTGTCAAGGCTCATTGGATCGGTTCAAAATCGGCTGCGCCGTGCTTGCAGAGCGGGCATACAAAATCCTCCGGCAGAGTGTCCCCCTCGTAGACATAGCCGCAGACCTTGCAGACGTACCCCTTTTTGCCCGCAGTCTCGGGGGCGGGTTTGACATGTTTCTGATAATAGGCATAGGTCATGCTTTCCGCGTCACTCATGACGCGCGCTTCGGTAACCGAGCAGATGAACATGCCGTGTGAGCCGAGATCCACATAATCCGTGACGCGCAGGGACAGCATGGCATTGATATACCGCGGCAGGATTGCAAGACCGTTGTCTGCCCGCGCGGGTGTGCAACCGGCAAACTTGTCGGCGTTTCTGCCGCTCTGGAAGCCGAAGGTTTCAATGAGGCTGTAGGGGGCGTCGACGGACAGGCAGTTGACATTCAGAATGCCGGTCTGGCGGATAACGTGGTGGGAATAGTTGGCTTTGTTGATGGTGACGGCAATGCGGTTGGGATGATCAGTCAGTTGTGTGACCGTGTTGACCACCAGCCCGTTGTCCTTTTTGCCGTCGTTGGAGGTGACTACATACAGACCGTAGCCGATGCGGAACAGGGCGCGCAGGTCGTTTTTGTCCGCAAGCGCCGCAGACCGGGAAACGTACTCCCGGCACAGCTCGTCTGCCATGGCGTCAAGCTGTGTGCGGTTTTCCTCGTTCAGTGCGGATTTGATGGTAACGGTGGTATCCGTGAAGGTGATATTCTTGGACTTTTCAAACATACCGCGCATGATTTTGGCGGCAAGCGGCGCCCAGGAGCCGTTTTCGATCAGCGCGACGGTGCGGTTCTGGTAGTTGCGCTCGGTCAGATGCTCGATAAACTGGCGCATGAAAGGGAAAATCTCCGCATTATAGGTGGTGGTGGCGAGCACCAGCTTGCCGTAGCGGAACGCATCCTCCACCGCCTCTGCCATATCGCAGCGGGCAAGATCCTGTACCTCTACCCGCGGGCAGCCCTTGGCGCGGAGACGGTCCGCGAGCAATTCCACGGCATTCCGGGTGTTCCCGTAGACCGAGGTGTAGGCGATCAGGATGCCGTCGGTTTCCGGCGTATAGGAGGACCAGGTTTGATAGAGTCCGATATAGTAGCCTAAGTTTTCACGCAGGACCGGACCGTGGAGCGGGCAGATGAGCGCGATGTCCAGCGGCGCGACCTTGCGCAGAAGCGCCTGCACCTGCGTGCCGTATTTGCCGACGATGCCGAAATAGTACCGGCGTGCCTCACACGCCCAGTCCTCTTCGGCATCCAGCGCGCCGAATTTACCGAATCCGTCGGCGGAAAAGAGAGCTTTGTCCGTGTCGTCGTAAGTGACCATGACCTCCGGCCAGTGCACCATGGGCGCAAACAGGAAGGTCAGCGTGTGTCTGCCCAACGACAGGGTTTCGCCGTCCTTGACCGTCAGCGTTTTGTTGCACAGTCCCGCGCCGAAAAAGTTGTCGATCATGGTAAAAGTCTTGGCGTTTGCGACCACGGTGGCGTCCGGGTAGACCTTCAGAAAATTGGCAATATTAGCAGAGTGATCCGGTTCCATATGCTGGACTACCAAATAGTCCGGTTTCCGGTCTCCCAGCACGGCGGCAAGCTGATCCAGCCACTCGTGGGTAAAATTGCGGTCGACCGTATCCATAACGGCAATCTTTTGGTCCATAATGACGTAGGAATTGTACGCCATGCCGTTGGGAACGGTATACTGTCCTTCAAACAGGTCAATGTTGCGGTCGTTGACACCGATATAGTAGATATCTCCGGTTACATGCATTTTTCACATCTCCTTTGGGATTATGATTGGGGCTCTGCAAGCAGTATACCACATTTTTCCGGAAAAATCAACGCTTCCTTTGGTGACGTGATCACATCCTGTCAAAAATATTATCCGCCGAGCGCGACATCCAGAAGCATCATGACCGCAAAGCCGCACGCGACACCCAAAACCCCGGTTTTTCCGTCGCCGTCCGCCTGCATTTCGGGAATCAGCTCTTGTGCCACCACATAGATCATGGCGCCTGCGGCAAAGGCGAGAATATAGGGGAGGGCGGGAGTGACCAGTGCGGTCAGCAGGATGGTCAGAAGTGCGCCGATCGGTTCCACAACGCCGGAGAGGACGCCGTACAGAAAGGCGCGGCGCCGGTGCATGCCGGCGGCGGAGAGGGGAGCTGAGATGATGGCGCCTTCCGGGAAATTCTGAATGGAAATGCCGACCGAGAGCGCTAACGCCTCGGCAAACGGAATTGCGACAGGATCCCGCAGCATGCCTGCCATTACCACGCCGACTGCCATGCCCTCCGGAATATTGTGCAGGGTGACCGCCAGCAAAAGCATGGAGCGTCCGGCGCGTTCCGGATGCAGATGCCGGATTGCTTCGTCCAGAAGCACCAGTACCGCAACGCCCCCGAGAAATCCCGTGACCGCAGGCAGCCAGGCGGGTACGGCTGTTTTTTGTGCCATTTCAATGGAGGGAATCAGCAGTGACCAGACCGATGCGGCAATCATGACCCCGGCGGCAAAGCCGAGAAAAAAACGTTCCAGGCGTTTTCCCGGTTGCCGTCGCAGAAAAAACACCGTTGCCGCTCCGCAACCGGTTCCGAGAAAGGGAAGCAGAACACCGACGGAGGCTTCAAATATTAGTTCCATATTTCTTATCTCCTTTTTCCGGACAGAATCCGGCAGAATTGTCATTTATTCTCAGTGTATGCGCCCGGCAGCGGATTTGTTGCCGGACGCGTCTATACGGTGACGACAGAAATCCGCCGGTATGCTACAATGGGAACAGTCCGGAAAAGGAGGATGAGAATATGACGGTCGGAGAGGCAATCCGCTATACAGACACAATCAGAAAAAATCATTTTTCCGCGCGGCAGAAGGTGGCGTGGCTGAACCAGATTGAGGGGCGTATCCAGACGGAAATTCTGGGGATTGGTCCGGGGAATCTTGTTCTTTACGAAACGGAACAGGATCGCGACACGGATCTGATTCTGCGTGCGCCCTATTATCGGATTTATCCGTGGTATCTGATGGCAATGATGGACCTTTTACGGGGGAACGGGGAAGGATTTGCCAACGCCAGTGCCATTGTAGAGGCGTATGTGGCGGATTTCCGTCGGTATTACTGCCTGACCGGACGTTTTGGAGGGGTAGTATCAGAAGAGAGGAGGAATTTTGATGAAACTCGGTGAATTGATGACGGCAGTGGACGCTATGCGTCCGAACCGGTTTGGTACAGCCGTCAAAGTCGGCTGGGTCAACGATCTGGAGGCACGGGTGCAGATACGGATTCTCGGTCTTGCACCGCGGTATGTGCGGTCGTACAACTATTCGACGGATGCGGAAAAGGAACTGCTGGTCCGGGGTGCGTGGGGGCGCATTCTGTATACCTCTTATCTGTGCGCCATGCTGGATCTCGGCACGGCGGACGCCGGGGTTTACGACCGGTCATATGCGTGCTTTGAGAAAGCATGGCGGGAGCTTTCCGGGTGGTATCTGGAAACCTATGCACGCGATGTCCGCACATGGGTGGCATCGTGCGGGACCGCCGTGATCATGGATGCCATTGCGAACGGGCTGTTCGGCGGAACCTTTTTTGTGCAGCGCCTGCGGCGCGATATTTACGCGGTGTATGACGGAGATTGCTGCTTGGGAAGCGTGGACTGCGCGCGGCGCGTGCCGGTCTTTCATCCAAGCGGCGTGCTGCCGCCGGTGCCTGTTCGGGATCAGTTGGAAAGGGTATCGCAGCCTTCGGTAAACGGGACGGCATTGACCTTTTCGGAGGTTCACGGCGCGACAGCTTACGTCATCCTGGCGGACGGTCAGGAAATCGGAACAGTACACGCATAAGAATGCGGAAGGAAGGAGAAAAACAGAATGAGTAAAACAGTTGATTTATCGATGCTGCCCGGTTGGCTGGCGCTTTCGGTCGGCTCGCATACCGTAGCGGTGATTGCTAAGGCGGACGGTTACAGGGACAGTGATGCAAGTACCGGGGTGACGGTTGAGAAAAACGGCAGTATCCTGCTTTTGGGGACGAACTGCACGCTGCTGGCAAAGGCGATAAGAAACGGCAGTGAGGTGACGCTGGCACACGGGGATGCTATTTATCTGGGGGACGAGATCGAATGGAGTGCCACCGCGGCTGCCGGATACCACATGGCGGAGGGGAATGCATCCGGCACCGTGGTTGCGGACAGTGCGGCATTCGGCGGGACAGCGACCATCAAGATCGAAAAGGTTGCGGTTTCCAATCCGTATACGGTCAGCGGCAGTCTTGAACATCTGACGCTTTCCAATAGCGCCAACGCAACGCCCTCGGAGAAATATGTGACATCGTTGATTCCTGTGGTCGGTTACAGTGCCCCCGCAAAGAGCGCGGTGAGTGTGAAGATCGGCAGCACGGCATATACCGGCTTTACCTACACGCAGAATTCGGACGCTACCGGCACGCTGACTATCCCGCAGGGAGCTGTAACCGGTCATGTGATGATTACCGCATCGGGTACAAAGAGATCGACGTACCAGGTCAGCATTGTCCCGCAAAATGCAGAGGACGGTTGGTACGTGACTACCGAAAGATATGTGCAAGGCGTTTTGACAACCGTGCATTTGAATGACGGTGACAACATTTATCATGGGGAAACCTTAAAGTACTATGCGAAGGCGAAGCCGGGATACCTGACGACTCAAGGAAAAGCCGTTGTCTCCGGGGATGTGGTTGTCAGCAGCGATATTACGGTTACCTTAAAGTTTCAGAGCAACGCAAACTATACCGTGAGTGCCCATATGACCGGACTGACCTTTGTCGGCGCCGCGTCGGCAACGCACGGAACCAATTACACGGCAACCATCAATCCGTCCGGAAATATGGATTTGCCGGACAGCGTGGAGGTGACCATCGGCGGCGTTTCTTACACGGGCTTTTCATGGAATGCGGCGTCCGGCGTGCTGACCATCCCGGGGGCGGATATTGTCGGGAACATTGTGGTCACTGCCGCGGCGGTTTCGCCCAAGCTTG
>FR890519.1:8306-10131 GCA_000433415.1 Clostridium sp. CAG:448 | reverse complement strand
AACAACTGCAGTTACTCACGTAACCATTAATGGGGAGGTGATAACATCGACCCAAACTCACCCTTATTATGTAGTTGGACAAGGATGGACACTTGCAGGTAACCTACGGGCGGGCGACATCTTGGTGATGCTTAACGGCGAAAAAGTTGTTCTTGAGCTTGTTCAGCATGAAATTTTAGAGACGCCTGTTACGACATACAATTTTGAGGTTGCTGATTTCCATACTTATTATGTTGGAGACGCAACTGTATTAGCACACAATCGCTGCATTCTGGATGATATTGTTGACGGTATAGCAGATGTGCCGCAACCACAATATACACAAAAAGTGTTGAATCAAATGAGCAACATCACAGATACAGACCACGCATTTCCAATTGCCATTGATGGCTTAATTAGCACAGGAAATAGAAGTATTACATATGGTGGGGATGGACTGAAATATTTACAGATCGACATTCATGGTTCGATTAACGGTAGAGATGGCATTTTTCAATACATCATGGATGCAACAGGCCGATGTAATCATCAGCAGTTTAGGAGGTTTAGATGAGCAATTATAGTTGGATGAGTGAAAGGCTCAAGAGAAAATCTTTGTTTATTTCCCAGTATGAATTAGCTTGGAAAATAACCGATGCGGACGATTTTATCGAAGATGCGATATTAAATCAAGTAATTGTGTTAGGCGGGGATATCCTTGACGCAAATTTACAATATACACTTGACAACTGGTATTACGAACCAGATAAATCGATAAGTCGGAAAGTTAATTCGCTTCAAAGTTGCAATTGCATGAAAAAGTATATAGAAAGATATATTGAGCGCAATGGTTCGGATTTCTATGCTATAATCATTTGCGTGACGTCTAATTAAAATGGCCTTATATACTACTTGATTTGCAAAAGACATAGCTCATTTGCGGTGCCCTCTATCAAAAGTGATGCACTGAACTTTTCAACAAATCCGGTTCTCAAGTTGAATATGTGGGAACCTATTTGACAAACGGCGGAAAGTCCGAAGGCTTTCCGCCGCCCTCCTCCCCCCTTATCTCTCTTCTCTCTCATTCTTCTTCCTACCGTTGTGTTAACTCGGTGTAGGAAGAAGGTGGAAAAGTTAAGCACATCAAGATACATGGATATCATATAGATATCTTGACTAAAATTTACAATGACTCGGAGTGAAAAATGAAACTATATCCTAACGGCATCCTTGTTCAAGGATTGACTCTCCCAACGAATTATCTATCTTCCATAAATTATCACGGCATATTGGCATACCATGATTTTCCGTTGCAATTTATACGGAATGAAAAGTGTAAAGCAATATCAAACAAGGTTCCGAACTTTTTATTCGATGACGGCACAAGTGTTCAATTACAGTTTATATCAAATATGGATTTGGCTGTTGAATATAATGCTATTTGCCGTGAAAATGCCATTGATATTCGCAATCTGTTTATCGAGAGCTGTTATCCCAATGAATTATGGAATGGCGTGATCCCAAAGACAACATTCCTTGGTTTTGAATACTGTACGATCCCGTTTGATTGTCAAATCGTAACCGATATGGAGTGGTATGAACCATTTCATCCATTTCGCTCAAAATTGAACGCAAACGGATTATTTGATTCGTACGAAGACGCAGTGGAATTTAAACGTGCGTATGATGATGCTGTCAAGAAAAATGAAGTCGGAGACGATAACCCTCCCTGCTTTATTTTTAAAATTTCCGAACTATCAGAACCAATTATATGAAAATATCCCGATGATCCCTGGGTCTGGGTTGGCCTTGCTGCTGATGTTGTATCATTGGCTATTTAGTTTTG
>FR890519.1:7414-8262 GCA_000433415.1 Clostridium sp. CAG:448 | reverse complement strand
TGTGTCCAAGGCTGACGTTGTTGTGGATTTAGTAAAGACAGCAGATCGGGTAACAGACACAGCAGACACTGTATAGAATTCTGGCAAAGAAATACGGATTTGACATTCTGTTTTAATTAGCCATATAACCAAATAATAAGCATCATGCCACTGCATATTGTTAGCATTGCTAATTATATACAGTGGCATTCCAGGAGGATAAATGAGTATATCAAATTATTATTTTAATAGTGTTGTTAAAAAAGTAACATTGGAGACATTGGATTACGATTGCAATAAAGATTTATTTGATTACATGGTAAATATCGAATTATGCAATAACAACACGATTACATGGAAAACAAATTTTATCTCAGACTTTGCCGGCGGGCCTATTGTAGACGATCAGGGAAGGTATATCTACTCAAGTAATTTACGAGGTATTTACTGCCTTGACGTTAAAGATGGTTCTGTAATATGGAGAAGCAATAGATATGCACGAAAATTATTATATGGCCCAAACGGCATTAGTTGCCTTGGAATGCGTAGTATTTATAGACTTAATGACATGGGTTTATTGATTGAGGAAATAAAAACTTCCAAAGATAATGCAACATATTTTATTGGGGAAAACAGTTTTATGATCGCAATTCGAAATAAATGGCAAATAATCGATGCATCAAATTTTCTTTGTAAATATGTGATTCCCAAAAAAGAAGTACCATCTGATGTCCGATTTATAAAAAAGAGAAATGAGACATTAATTGTTGAGGAATGGCCTTCTTCTGAATATGAAAAAACAGGTAAGATTACAAATATCAACCTAATGCCGTTCAAATGTTAAAAATGAAATCTATTGAAATGGATTT
>FR890519.1:0-7262 GCA_000433415.1 Clostridium sp. CAG:448 | reverse complement strand
CCACAAAAACGCTATTGCCAGATGACACATGATCTGTGGACTTAATCCTGAACAGGGAGAAAGGAAGGGATTATGTCCGCAGGCCCATCTCGCCGGCGTTTCGGTCCGGCGTGTGGAAGATATTTCGGAAGCCTTTGGGAGTAGCCGTGTACCTCCCGCCGAATCGGACAGTGCAACCAACGCGGAATTCTTTTTGACAGATTTCCCCCAAGCTAACCACCTGCGCGGCGCTGAGATCGTCCGGCAGGACTTCCCGTGCTTCTTCAAGCACAACCATTTCAGGAATACAATTCCCTTTCCACCCGCGCGCAGACGTAGTGGTAGACCGGCAGGTGCAATTCCTGAACGGCATACGTATCTGTTGCGGGCACGCGAACGGTGACGTCTGCCGTCTGCGCGCAAAGACTGTCACGCGCGCCGGTCAATGCGGCGGTGGAAAGTCCCATTGCGTGTGCAACGCGCAATGCGGCAACTACATTTGCGGAGTTGCCCGATGTGGAAATTCCCCACAGCATATCTCCCCGTCGCCCGATTGCATAGGTCAATTGTGCATAGACCAAAGAGGGATCGCAATCATTTTCATAGGCGGTCGCTGCGGCGCGCAGGGACGGCAGCGGAATAACGGGCATTCCGCATTGCAAATGCTGCGCGTACCGTGCACCGTCCTGACCGCATACCTGTAACAGTTTTTCGCAATCCGCCTGCGGCAATGGGCGCGTCAAAAGAAAGCCCTTCAGCAATTCACCGGCAATGTGATCGCAATCCGCTTCACTGCCGCCGTTTCCGCACAACAACAGTTTTCCACCCGATCGCACACAGTCAAGAAGTGTCTGTACCAGATGTTCAATCTCTTCCTGACAGGAGAGCAGAGCCGGATAACGCCCATAAAGATTAAAAATCTCTGCATTCATACATTTTTCTCCTTTTTTGCCCCCCACGCGGCAACAGCAAGGGCGGCAACATCTCCGATACGGTCTCCCAGCGCGGCGGGAAGCACACTGCACGCGCGCCTGGAAAACGGCAGGGTTTCCCGTTCGATCACCCGAAGGATCCCGGGATGCAGCAACTCCTGACACCGTTCATAAATACTGCCGATCACAATTCGTTCCGGATTGAGCAGATCAATCAGCCAGGAGAGCCCTTCCCCCAATTTCTCCGAAACCAGGTCGAACACCTGCAATGCGGTGCTGTCCCCTGCTTTTGCCGCGTCCGCAACAGATTTTGCACTCACGGAATCCAGGGCGGCAAGCGACGGACAGAACGTAGGGACAATACCGTTCTGCAAAGCACATCTTGCCTCGTTCTGCCCCAACTGCGCAATGCCGCCGCCACTGCAAAAGCCCTCAAACGACCCGATCTTTCCGTACCCGACCGGACCGTACGGGGACAGGCGCAAATGTCCGATTTCCCCCGCCATATCCGACGTGCCGGCATACAGTTTACCATCCAAAATCAACCCGGCGCCCATGCCGGTTCCAAATGTCAAAAAAATCATGTTTCTGCACCCTTTGCCCGCACCATACAGCCACTCCGCAAGTGCACAGGCATTGGCGTCGTTGCAAAGATACGCCGGGATTCCGCTCTTCTCCGACAGATATGCCACAATGGGAATCTCATCCCATCCCGGCAGATTGGGGGGAGAACAGATCACCCCCCGCGCGCTGTCGAGCGGTCCCCCGCAACTGATGCCGATGCTGTCTGCTTTGCCCATTTCAAGCACGGCATCCATGATTCTTTCAAGTGTTTCCTGACATGCGTCGGTTGCAAACCGAACCTTCCGCAGAACATTTCCGTCCGCGTCCCCCAGCGCAACCGCGCATTTGGTTCCCCCGATGTCTACCCCGATATAACGTTTTTCTTCCCGGCTCATACGCGATAAATAAATTGCGCCTTGCGCGGCTTTCCTTCCGGCAATTCTCCGGCGGGATACCCGAGAATACAGTGTCCGATTCCCTCATAATCGCCGGTAATACCGAGCTTATGAAGTATTTCCTTTCCCTCCGGGGAATCAAATTCCTCTTTTGCCCGGTGAATCCAGCAACTTCCAAGTCCTTCCGCATGCGCCGCAAGCATGAGATTTTCCATGACCAGCGTGCCGTCATAAACGTGAGCGGGAATGTTGCGATCGGCAAGAACCACGACAACCACGGGTGCACCGTAAAAAGGGTCTGTCCCTTCCCGTCCCATAATCGAGGCATTCATCGCCGAAAGCCGATCGCGCAGTGCCCGATCCGTTACGGCAATCATAATGGCAGACTGCCGGTTCATGGCGCTCGGCGCCCATGTTCCTGCCTCCAGAATCCGATTCAGGATGTCCTCCGGAACCGGTTTGTCCAGATACTGTCTGACGCTTCTCCGGCTTATCAGGTTGCGCATCGCTTCATTCATTGTATCCATTCCGCAATTTCTCCCTTTCCTTCCAGAATATTGGACGTAATGTAATCAACTCCCCATGCGGCAAGCTGCTCCGCACGTGCAGGGTCATCCACCGTCCAGCAGTTGATCCGAATACCGGCGCGGTGAAAGGCTTCAATCCGCTCCTGATCCAGCCCGGGGTGGGCAATATCAAGGTCAATATGGTCCGACTTCAGCCTTTCGATCAATGCGTCGCTGTTATCTCCGGTTAAAAACTGGCAGTTGGATTCCGGCAAAACCGCACGCACCTTCTCTAAATTCTCATAGTGGAAAGAAATGAAAATGATCCCCGAAAGATAATCCTCTGCACGGATAATATCAACCAGCTTCCGGATTTCCTCCTCGGTGAAAACGCTTTTCAGTTCCAGAACACCGACCTTGCCGTACTTTTTGCAAATCCGCACGTATTCATCAAGGGAAGGCAGGCAAAGATCCCCGCGGCGCCTTCCGTCCTTGTCAAACAGACGTACCGCCCGGTTGGTTGCGAAAGTTACCCCCTCTACGTCAAAATGATCTCCCCCGACACGCGCCGGATCGCCGTCATGGATCAGGATAAACTGCCCGTCTGCGGTACGCCAGATGTCGGTTTCAATTCCGAAATAGATCCGGTTGTCTCCCCGCCCAAACGCGGCGCCTCCCGCCACAAAGGCGGCGTTTGTATTTTCACATTCCAATCCGCTCACACCGCGGTGTGCCACGGTGCGTGTGGATCCGTTTTCGTATTTGATTGTATTCGTCATAAGTTTCTCCTCCATCCAAAAGTATAAAGGCATCACCGCGTAATTCCAATGGCGCAATTGCGCAGTGGTGCCTTTGTTCAGCGCTCAGAGCGTATCTTTTCTCTGTACCTTGAACGTCACGCCGTGCAGTCCGCTGTCAAGCAGACTGTAGGCATCTGTCCAGCCTTTGCCGCCCGTGGTAAAGTTGCCGGGTCCGTATGCACCGTCAAGAGCGGGAATCTGGTGAAGAGGTCCGAAGAGATTGCGGCGCGTTCCGACAACCGTCACCTCAATCGGCTCACCTGCGCGAACGGCATCCGTCACATCCGCTTCATAAGGATCCCAACCGAGCACCGTCGTCTTACCGCCCGCACTGACCCGAACGCATCCGGCAAACGGCGCATCCGGCACCAGTACAATGCGATCTCCATCAGAAGCCATTCCTGCATACATTTCCTTTGTCAGCCGATAAGTCATGCAACCGGAATAGAAGGGTCTGCCGCTGTCCGCAAGGTTGCCAAGCGTAATCCGGCTTACGGGGGCAGTCAGTACCCGGTCGTGTTCCCCGTCAACCCGCACGCCGAAATCTCCGACCAAATACAATGCCTCAATATTGGTCGTGCGCATAAAGTCCACGGAAACCGTAACGGTATTCAGCCCGCGATGCAGAACGCCTGCCGGGATCGGCATCTTTTTGAAGCAGTCGTCAATCCAGAAATCGTTCAGTCCCCCTGCCTGCAACCGGATGCCGTTGATTGCATACGTATTGAATTCGGGTCTTTCGCCGGCAAGGAAAACTTCGCCCTCCGGCAATACATCAATCTGAAAATCGTAGGCAAGCTCCAGCGCGCCGTAGCACTTCTTGTCGTGCAGCTTTGCATACCAAGGCTGTAACATTTCGCCGCCGCGATGTTCAATGCCGACAGAATCGCGCACCTGGCGATCGGCACGAAGCGCCTCTGTCTCCGCATGCCACTCTCCGTCAGCCCAACGCCAGCGGCAATAATCCAGCACGCAGACATTCTGCTCGTCTGCCTGTGCCGTAAAGCACAACTGATCTGCGGACGGCATAAACGTATCTACCGTCCGGTATGTTGCGTAAACAGGCAGATCCTCTGCACGGTCAGTAAAGACAAAGCAGAGCGTTCCCGCAGCATTCATGGAGAAAGCGACATAGGTGTTCTTTCCGTCGGCGTGTACAAGGCGGTCGGCATTGTATCGTTTTCCGGTCTCGAAATCCCAGACCTGCAGGTGTGCCGGCACTTCTCCCCCGATATACAGCCGCAGACCGCACTTTGCAGTCTTCCGGTCTGTATTCAGAAGAACCACCGCACGGTCCCCACCGTCAAATTCTCTGCGCTCCTGAAGGAACACATCCTTAACCTCGGAACCGTTTTCATCCGTTACACGCGGATCACCGCCAACGGCAGCACGAACGGCGTCAACAATGGCAGCTTCCTCGAACGGAACGCAAATTCCCTCTTTGCGCAGATTTTCCGGCGCTTCCGAGCGCACTGCATCCACATACATGGGTGCATCTCCGGCAAAAATAACCTTTCCGCCCTGCCGCATGAATGCGTGCAGGATGGTCAGCGTTCCGGGACGGATGGTCAGCATATTGCCGACAACAACCGCACGATAGACTGCCTGCCCGATACGCAGAACGGGTTTGCCTGCGGGATCCGTTTCCACGCGCCATCTGTCGCTCATCATCTGCTCTTCACCGTAATCAAAATCAATATGATTGTCGGTCAGGTAGTGGAACAGCTTTGCATAACGCTCCTCGTAAGGTGCAACCTCAGCGGAGGCATTGGAAATCCAGTGTGCCCATCCCAGGTATGCCTGACAAAATACGGACTCAATGGGGTTCAGCACCAGAACATCACATCCTGGCTTTCCTTCGCTCATAACGAATCCGAAACGTGCAAAATAACTTTCTACCAGATCGTAATCATGATACCAGGGCGACTGGTGCAAAATGGACGCGGGATAGTCACGTTTGGACTCGCCCTCCATTGTATACCAAGAAAGATGCTGACAACGCAGATTGATTCCAAACAGCGCCTGCCAGTCTCCGACCGTCTTGTGGGATTTGAGATTGAACTGCCAACCGGTACAACCGTACAACTCGGAAAGCAACCACTTCTTTCCCAACTGGCGTGCCGCAGAAGTGAGCTGTTTGACAATCCAATAACAGGTGTTGTGCTCGGTCAGGCAGTCTATGCCCGGATATCCCATATGCTCATAGAAACGCATCAGGGAGCCGTTGGGTACAACCTGATTCATCAGCGCATCCTCGTGGAGAACGTGACCGGTAAAAATCATACCGTGACGGTTGCACCACTCGTTGATGGGCATGGCAAAACGCTCCAAGAAAAGATTGTCCGCAAGGTCAATGTAGTTCAGCTTAATCGGGCGTACCACCTCGCCGTCCGGTCTGTAGAACAATTCCGGCAGAATCGGACGCGCATCATAACCGTAGCGCACAACGAACTCCTCAAAAAGATCGTCCGTCCAGCACATTGCGCAGCTCCGTACCCCGTCCTGTTCACTGCAATTATCCAGACAGTGACCTCTATGCGGTTCATCGGTAAAAATACCCTTGATGGTGGTCCCGATCCGGTCGCCGCAGCGCCTTGCATATTCTTCGTGCGTCAGCTCTAAGAAGCGGTCCACCGCCTTGCGGCTCATCGTATCAATGTAGGTTGTTCCGTTGTAATTGGAGCTGGGCTGATCCGGAATGATGCGGAAATGGAGCACCTTCCATGTTCCCGGCTTGTCCGCATACAGTTTCGACTGTGCGGCAATGATGTCAGCGGGATTCTCACCATCTTTCAGCGCTTTGTAGCCATACAGCTTGATGCCATCCACCTTGCCGACAAACACCGAAAAGGTATCCGTGCCGAATCCGGAAAACTTCTCCGGATTACTCTCAAAAACATACAGTGACTTCATCCGGTACTGCGGATCCACGGTTACTTTCCCGCCCGCGGAGCCGGACGGCCAACGGTCTTCATCATACAGCCAGACCTCCATACCGCGTGCCTCTCCCGCATCGGCAACCTCATTGATCAGTCGGAACCAATCCTCACCCAGATATTCGGTAATCAATCCGGCTCTCGAATGCATAAAATAGCCGCCGAGTCCCATTTCCTTCATGACATCGACCTGGCGCACCAATTCCTCGCCGCGCAACTCACCGTTCCAGGACCAGAACGGCTTCCCGCGATAAGCGGCGCCGGGATGTACAAATGTATCAAGAAATTCCTTATGTTCCATCATTCTCTCCTACCGGACACAGATTCGGGCAATACAACACCCGCACTCCGGTTCCTACCCATTATATCAAATCCCCCCTTTGTTTGCAAGTGCTTTTCGGCATTCCGTTCCTGTACATCCTGCCGAAAAACGCACTCTTATTCTGTGCAAATTGCCGCCGTCAATCCGGATTCTCCTCCCGCTTCCCGATTTCTTGACTTCATGCCGTTCCTGTGGTATAATAATGCGGATTCATCAGCGCATAACCGTCAGGATGATGCGCACAATTACTCGGAAATCATAAAAATCCGAAGCAAAAATCCAATGGCAAACGAAAGCAAAGACAGGAGGTCCATCATGAAAATCTGCGCCGTTATCTGCGAATGCAACCCGATACACAACGGGCATGCCTATCTGTTCCGGCGGATACGCGAAGCCGGTGCCGCAGGTATCATTGCCATCATGAGCGGCAATGCCGTCCAACGCGGCTCGTTGGCAATTGCGGACAAATATGTACGCGCAGCCTGTGTCATGGCATGCGGCGCCGATCTGGTTCTGGAGCTTCCCTATCCCTATGCTTGTGCCGGAAGTGAGGTTTTCGGAACGGCCGGTGTCTGGCTTGCCGCCTGTTTGGGGGCGGACACCCTTGCCTTCGGCAGCGAAACCGGCGATGCGGAACTGCTGCAACACGCTGCCGATGCCATCCGCAGTGCGGATTTTATCAGCGCCTACCGGGAGCGTGTGCGTGCCGGCGCGGGAACCGCAGGCGCATGGGCAGAGACCTACCGGGAAGTCTGCGGCTCCTCTTTGCCGGGCGGCGCCAATGATCTGCTTGCCGTGTCCTATCTCGCGGCAATCGGCAAACACCGC
>FR890518.1:7483-22378 GCA_000433415.1 Clostridium sp. CAG:448 | reverse complement strand
CGATTCCCCCGTTTTTATGCGCGGTAACGTTGCTGATAGACTGCAAACAGAAAACAGCCCCAGACTGTAAAAAGTCTCGGGGCTGTATAAACATCTCTGCAATTTCCTTAGTTGTGCGGGCGTATCTTTTTTGTCATCGAAGGCAGGGATACTTCCGGTAAAATCGTGTGTTTCATAGTACGCCTGAAGCGCATCCCGCGTCTCTTTGTCGTATGGCATGGTAAGTCCTCCGTGTGGATTATTCTTTCTGAATTAATTATACCATTTTTTCGACCGCTTTTCAAGGACGAAAAGTGTAGACAAAAACACGCAGAGTTCATTTCTGAATTCTGCGTGTTTTTGTTTGCACTCTCAATCGGCAAATTTGGATGGATTTTTGAAAACATCCTTATGAGAATTTGCCCTCTCGAATTCTTTTTCTTCCATAAATCCTGCCCCCTCTGATACCGATCAATACGAGATGTGCCTGCATTCCCCATACCGGAGCGGTGCGCACCCGTTCTTTATTATTATACCATGCCGCCCGGACGACGTAAAATATTTGTTTTTTATTGCCTGTGATAACCAAAGAGAATGGATTCTGTCCGTCCGGCTCCTGTTATGGGTTTCTGAGCATTCATTGATACAAAACAGACATAACCGTGAGCCTTATTGTCCATTTACAACCGGCAGAATTTATGATATAATAGAGCCCAATAAAGACATATGGAGAAGATTATGAAACGAACATTATGGAACATCACGCTCGCCTCGGTCGTCACATTGGTCTCATACCTTGCTCTGCATGCAATTTGGGGAGCTCTATTAAGCGGGCTTAACGTCCCCGCCTTGCGGTTGCTGATCATCGCATGGATGACAACGGTTGCATTTGGCTTTTTTCTGCTGTGTATATCAAAAATCAGAAAAGGAATCGGCGAGGATGAGGTCATTTCCGATTACAAAGATGGAACGTACCATTCTTTTACAGAAGATTTGAGGTTGATTCTGAAGCGTGACTTCCGAACATTTCTCTGCATTGCCTCCATCGTTTTCAGTTGCTTTTTTCTTAATACATTTGATCTTTTAGTGTTCAAAAAGAAAACAATTTCCTTCCCAACCTTCTTCTTTGCTCCAATGTGCCTGTTTGATGCGTTGGTCAATATCCCTTTTGTCGGTTATCTGTTAAGTGCCCTGCTTGATTGTCTGACATATATGCTTTTTCTTTTATTTTATCGCAGGAAGAAGTACAACCACTGGATGAAGAATAATTAGGTGTAAGGTATCATGGAACTCAAAAACAAATTAAAAGAAATGCGAATAGCTCACGGTATGACACAGGAAACTGTCGCAGAATATCTCGGCGTTTCCTCGCAGACGGTATCCAAATGGGAACGTGGGCTCCTATCCCCTTACATTACGCTTTTGCCCAAAATCGCATTGCTTTTCAAATGCTCTATAGATTCTCTATTTGATATGGAATTGGTTTGGAGCATCGAACATAGGAAAGAATTCGGCAAAAAGATCCGTGCTCTTCATGAAAAAAAGGATTGGGAAGGTGTATATGACGCCTGGATTCGTGAAATTGAGTTGAATCCTGACCATTATGGCAACTATGCCGATGTCATGTTACACGTGTATCGCAAAAAGCTATATGATAAAGAACATGTGGAACAAATGATTTCGCTGGCAGAGCACGCCGAGAAGTGTTGTACCGATGACGATAAACGCAACGAGATATACCGAATTATGCTTCAGATTTGTTCGGAATCAAAAGATTCTGCGATCAGGGAAAAAGGAAAATATTATTACAAAAAGTTGCCCTCATTGCGCCACAGCCGTGAGGTATATGCAAAATTCGTAATGGAAGGCGAGGAATACAGATCCCAAATTCTGAAAAATATTATTGATACAGTCGATCTTGCAGAGTGCTCTGTCCGGCAGTTGATCGTGCCGGATATGCAACCGCAAGAAAAGCTTTTTTATTATCAGAAGGCGGCAGAGCTGCTTGAAACCGTATTAGACGGTAAATACGCAGGTATTTACGATCCGCCGCTTCTTTACGACTATGCCCAGATCGCAAAGATATACGTTCAACTCGGGCAAACGGAGATGGCAGAGACATATATGAACCGCATTCTTGCTGCGATGGAAAAGCACATGACAGAATCCGCAAAAGAAAACAAATCTGCAATTCTGTACGCTACAACGCTGCGCAACTCCATTCCGACTGAGCAAATATGCAAAAAGCTATTGCAAAATATATTGACCACGCCGGAATTTGCGCAGTTTAAGGATAAGTTTTTGGCTCTGCAAAAAAGATACGAAGCGTATTTTCCTCAGATACGGGATACGGGCAATGAAAATTGAATTTTTTCTTTATGGTGTACGCCGTCGTTGCGTGTATAGAGCATCATTACTTCCTTGAAAGGATCGTGTAATTGAATCTTCTGCCAAGAATGATTTCATTATACCGGGTTGAAACACATGTTGATTTTATGGATACTTTTATTGATTGCTCTCATTGTACTTTTGAATGACCTCTATTTGATGATTAAGAGGTTGACTCTTCTGCGGAAAATAAAAAAACAGGTCAAAAAGCATAACGGACGTATGCAATACCGTCGTAATCCATTGATATCGATTTTCAAGCGTGATGGCAAAGTGGATATTTCTCTGCAGTGGCAAATGAAAACAATAGATGTCTCTGTTATCACAACGCCGTTTCGCCGGGTGCGGTATCATTTTAACCTCAATCATAAATTGTTGGAATTGATTGTCGAAAGGCGCGCTGTCGTTGTGAGTGCACCCAGAAGCCCGAGACCGGGGGCTTCTGCTTATGATCGCGTATTTACGCTTCGAAAGTACAAATTTGATCTGACCGCATCCGTCGATGAAAATCAAAAATATGTGATTCTGAATCCTGCTCCGATTTCGGTCAGCAAAGTGGACGGAGCAGCCCTTACGGTACTCTATGACAACGATGCTTTGATCCCCGGCGTCAAAGTGTGCGGATTAAAATGGTTTATTGAAAATGTGTTTGACGGGGAACGACAAATATGAAACCGGATTGATTCAGTGATACAAAAAAATGAACATATCTGAAACCTCTGAATATCAGATTTTTTCAGATATGCTCATTTTTCCATCGAGATACCCTAACTTTTATGACAAAATCAAAAGGCATCGCTGTTGCGATGCCTTTTCCAATGACCCCTACGGGAATCGAACCCATATCTTCGCCGTGAGAGGGCGACGTCTTGACCGTTTGACTAAGGGGCCTCATTGCTTAGGACTCCGATATTATACCACATCTTTTTCGGAATTGCAATAGGTTTTGCGAAAAAAGTTGAAAAATTTTTTTGACCCTTCAAAATTCCCGTTTGCAACGTTTTTGCATACAAAAAACCTCCTTTTCAGACAAAATCACGCTTTTGCCTGTACCGTCAAATGTGACAATATGCTATAATGTTATGAATGATCCGTACATCTGCCGCTTCCGGGCAGGTACGGAAACAGAAAAAGGAGAATTGACTATGATCAGAGTGCTCTACAATCCTCACGCCGGACAGGGCTGGACGGCGGAAAAGGAAGCGGAGATCCGCGCATTCTATCCCTCGGAGGAATGTGTATTTTATGATATGACAACCGTATCCTACCCCGCGTTTTTCGCAAACACTCTTGCCAAGGACGAACGGCTGATGATTGTCGGCGGAGACGGTACGCTCAACCGCTTCATCAATGAAACAGCCGGAATCCAAATACAGAATGAAATTACATACTGGCATGGCGGCAGCGGCAACGATTTTATGCACGATGTGGCAGCCGATGCGGACCATCCCATTGTGATCAATCCGTATTTGCAAAATCTCCCCACCGTGGAAGTCAACGGCAAGACCTACCGCTTCCTGAACGGCGTGGACTACGGCATTGACGGATACTGCTGTGAGGTCGGGGACAAGCAGAAGGCAACCTCCGACAAGCCCGTCAACTATACGGGAATTGCCATCAAGGGGCTTTTGTTCCACTTCAAGCCCGCAGACGCAACCGTCACCGTGGACGGCGTGACCAAGAGCTACAAAAAGGTTTGGCTCGCTCCTACTATGCACGGACGTTTTTACGGCGGCGGCATGATTGCAACCCCCGGACAGACCCGTAACAATCCGGACGGCACATTGTCCCTTTTGGTCTGGCACGGCTCGGGCAAGCTGCCGACATTGATGAACTTCCCCAACATTTTCAAGGGTGAACACACCAAGAAATCAAAAATGTGCGAAGTGCTGACCGGCAAAGACATTACGGTTCGCTTCTCGCACCCCACCGCTCTGCAGATTGACGGCGAAACCATTCTGAACGTTACCGAATACCACGCCCGCTCCTACCGTCTCGCTCCGGAACCCGCAAGCGTGTAAGTTCGGACATACAAAGGAGTTTATACAAAAATGAAAAAACCGATTCGTCGAATCTTACTGATTCTGATCATTCTGATCGCTGTCGTTGCCGTTTTCCTGCTCGCGGTGCGCATGTATTTCCGCCTGCCGGTTGCCGATTATTACAAAGCAAGCGAAAAGGGCTTTACAATTCCCGGCACCAACAGCGGTTTTATCGCACAGGGCATTGAATACGATGCGGACAATCAATGGTTCCTTGTCACCGGCTACATGAAGTCCGGTGAAAATTCCCCTGTTTACCTGGTTGACCGCGAGAGCGGAAAGCACCTGAAAACCATTCTTCTCCAGGATGATAAAGGAGAGGCATATACCGGACATGCCGGCGGTCTTTCCCTGTTCCCCGGTCAGTATCTCTACGTCGCCGACGGCGATGAGGACTGCCTGTTTGTCTACAATTACGCCGACATTCTGAAAGCCAAGGACGGCGACACGCTGCGTGCCGCGGGCAGATTCTCCACAAAGGTATCCGATGAGGATTGCCTGCACCCCGCTTTCACCGCCGTGGTGGGAGACCAGCTGATTGTCGGTGAGTTCTACCGTGCCGGCAACTACGAAACGCCCGCCTCCCACACCGTCAAGACTGCCGCAGGCGATGAAAACAAAGCACTTGCGCTGGTGTACAAGCTGGACAACACCGCTGAATCCGGCATTGATCCGACTCCGGAGTATGCATATTCCCTGCCGGGTTTGGTTCAGGGATTGTACATAGACGGTGATACGGTATATCTCTCCACTTCTTACGGTCCCGCTTTCTCCCATATCGCCGCTTATGACGGCAAAAAGAGCCAGCAGGAAGACATCACCGTTCTGGGTCACACACTGCCGCTGTACGCGTTGGATTCCTCCTCTCTCATTGCGCAAAAGAAAATCGCACCGATGTCCGAGGAAATTGTCATGGTGGACGGCAAGCTCTATGTCATGTGTGAAGCCGCATCCGACAAATATATTTTCGGAAAATTCACCTCCGCCAAGTGGTGCTATGGCACGGACAAGTCATTCTTCAAATAAGTAAAAATTCCAGATAAGTCAGCGGCGCCGCGGGACAAAATCCTGCGGCGCCGCTCTTTTTGGTTCGGAACAACAATTTCCGGTTTACGGAACGGCTTACTGCCCGCCCCACCGTTTCCGCATAGCCTCGTACACCTCGTCGGAAACAACCTTTTCGCCGTAAGAAGAACAAGGAATGACCTGATCGCCCGCAACGGCAGGGTTGGTGCAGGCACGGTCGTTCCGCCACGCATCACGTTCTTCTTTGTTGCGCAGATTCGGAACCTTTACGGGCTCATTGTGATTGAGTACCGAACGGAACGCAAGAATCCCGCAGATTCCCATATCCACCGCCTGGTATACATCCAGCGACCACCGACCGTCCGGATGTCCCAGAATTTTTTCAATGAAACAGTGCGTCGGATAGAAATCACTGCCGCCGTGCGACTCGATTCCGCTGGCTTTTGTGGTATCTACCGCCACAAACTTATCCGGCGCGTAGTTCTCCGTGCTCCCGACTCCCGGTTCGCTCTCACGGTAAAGGGTCAGATTTCCTCCTGCCGTGCGAATGCAACCGCGATTGCCGAAGACGGCATAGCTGACAATGGGCGGCTCACAGCGCAGCGGACCGTGGATGCTCTTGACGATTGCCCCGTTATCCAGCGTGACCATTTCAATGCCGCTCGCATGACCGCCGACATGCCCCAGGTCATAGAATTCCGGAATGGGCGGATTTTCAAAACCGACAACCTGGACAGGTCTGTGACCGGTCGTGGCAAAGATCGGTCCCAGCGAATGGGTGCAATAGAAGTTGGGATGCAGATGATTGCGCCAGTGATCGCGCTCACCGTAGGTAATATCTGCCCAACCGGTTGTACAGTCATGAATGTAATTGCACTCTGCATACTGCACATCCCCGATATCTCCTTCACGGTACCGCCGCCACATCTCAAAGGTATCATTGGAGTAGCAATAATTCTCTGCATAGGCATATACCAGTCCCGTACGCTCCACCGCTTCAATCAACTCCACCGCCTGCGCCATATTTTCACAGGGCAATACCTCGCTCATGACATGCATACCGGCATTGAGGCACCGGATCGCAAAGGGCGCATGTTCGGTTGCGTAATTGGCAAGCACGACAGCATCCATGTCATGGGAAAGGAAGGAGTCAAAATCTTTGTAAAGCGCCACCTTCACACCAAACTGTCCCGCAGTCTGTCTTGCCTGCTCCAGAATCGGCTCGTACTTATCGCAAACTGCCACCAATTCCGCTTCCGGATGGTGTAAAAGCGCATTGATCATCACAATCCCACGTGCGCCGCCAAAAACACCGATTTTTAATTTTTCTTTACTCACAGCTGCATTCCTCCTCAAAAATCCCTCTATCAAAGGGAAAATAGACAGATTTATTATACAGGTCAACCGGAATCTTGTCAATGTACACGCTAAACAAATCCGGCAACCGATTTTTTGGCAATTCTGCCAATCGGCCGCCGGAAAGTGTGAACATGGATCAAAAAGGCAAGCAGAAACACCCGCATGTCACACGGCAGTACCGTCGTGCTCCTTTGGCAGCTGTTTGCGATCCTCTTCCGGCAGCGGGCGGTTCAGATACGCCAGAACTCCGCCACCGCCGTGATCATAGTTGCAGTATGGGCAGATGTCCCCCATGGAATCATCGTCCTTCGAGCGTGCGGCTGATCCCTCACACAGCATATCCAGGCACGGCCACTTTTCCGTCGCCACACGCAAATAATCCCTTCCGCACCCCCAACAGGTTGCGCGCTCTTCAAACTCCATCGCATATTCCTCCCTTTTAAGGCATTACCGCGCAATCCACGCAGCGCAAATTGCGCTGCAGAAATTGCGCTGCACAAATTGCACCATCGAAATTGCGCGGTAATGCCTTAACTCTGTTAACAGTATAGCACACCCTTACCGCTTTTGCAAACAATCCGTTGACAATCCGGCAAAAACAGAGTATAATAAGGGAAGAAAGCAAAGAAGGAGGCGCGTTATGACCCTGCAACAGCTGCATTATGCCATTGTTATTTCGGAAACCGGATCACTCAGCCGCGCGGCAGAGGTGCTCTATGTGGCACAGCCATCTCTGACCAGCGCAATCAAAGAACTTGAAAAAGAGGTTGGCATCACCATTTTCAACCGGACAGGCAGAGGAGTCACAATCACCAATGACGGCGCCGAATTCCTGCTTTACGCCAAGCAGGTGTACAGTCAGTACGAAGCGCTGGAAGAAAAATACGGGCGCGCGGGAAATCTTAAAAAGAAATTCTGCGTTTCAGCGCAACACTATTCCTTTGCCGTCAAGGCATTCATTGAAACGGTCAAACAGTTTGATACCCTGCAATACGAATTTGCAATCCGGGAAACCAAAACCAAAGACGTCATTGACGATGTTGCCACCCTGCGCAGTGAAATCGGCATCCTGTATCTGAGCAATTTCAACCGTGCTGCCATCGGTAAGCTTCTGCGCGCCAGCAATCTGGTATTTCACAAACTGATTGATATCCGCGCCTACATCTACGTCTGCAAGGATCACCCGCTTGCCGGTCTTGAAAGTGTGCATTTTTCCGATCTGGCGGACTACCCGTGCCTCTCTTTTGAGCAGGGCGGGAACAGCTCGTTTTACTTTGCGGAGGAGATGCTCAGCACTTACGATTATCCCCGCATCATTAAGGCATGCGACCGCGCGACCATCTGCAATCTCATGGTCGGTCTGCAGGGGTACACCATCTGTTCGGGCATCATTGTAGAGGAACTGAACGGCGACGACTACGTGGCGGTTCCCTTTGCAGAAGACGATCCGTGTGCCGGCGATCTGATGGAAATCGGATACATTGTGAGAAAGTCGGACACACTGAGTCAACTGGGGCAACTCTACATCGAGGAAATCCGCAAATATCTGAACCAGGTTAAGCCGGATATATAGCACCACTATCAGGTATAGAATGCGCCTATATTTCCGTATATCTTTCCCGTATTTGACAAACGGCGCTCCCGCGTGTATAATATGGCTTGTAACGAAAACACACCACAAAGGAGTCACACCATGAAAAAAAGTTTACGTATTTCGACATTTGTGCTTGCCCTTCTGCTGGCAATCGGCGCGACCGGAGCGCTGTTTGCTTCATGCGGTCAGAAAGGGATTGTCATTGCCGTCCCGAATGATACGACCAACGAGGCACGCGCATTGCTGCTGTTGCAGGACAAGGGATATATCAAACTCAAAGAGGGCGCCGGCATCACCGCTACGGTCCGTGACATTACGGAAAATCCTTACAACATCACCTTCCGCGAAATAGAAGCCGCACAGCTTCCCAACGCACTGAAAGATGTGGATTATGCGGTCATCAACTCCAACTACGCGATTTCCGCAAAGCTGAACCCCACCAAGGATTCCCTGCTGATCGAGGGTTCCTCCTCCGCTTATGCAAACATTCTTGCGGTCAAATCCGGTAACGAGGGCAGCGATAAGATCAAAGCACTGGTTGCCGCACTTTCCTCCCAGAAGGTTGCCGATTATATCAAGAGCAACTACGACGGCGGTGTGATCAGCGTTGTGGACAACCCCGGCGACGGCTTTGATTCTTCCGTGGATTACGAAGCACTGAAAGGAACGACCGTTTCCGTTGCCGCATCCCCCACCCCGCATGCAGAAATTCTCAAGGTCGCAGCGGAGATTCTCAAGAAAAAGGACATCACCCTGAAGATCGTGGAATATACCGATTATGTAGTTCCCAACGAAGTGGTAGAGAGCGGCGAAGTGGATGCAAATTACTTCCAGCACAAACCGTATCTGGACGACTTCAATCAGAACAAAGGAACCCACATTGTTTCGGTTCTCGCTGTTCATGTCGAGCCGATGGGACTGTATGGCGGTAAGCAGACATCCCTGGATGCACTGAAAAAATAAGAGATACAAATCGCGAAGCGCGTGGGCTGTTGCATAAAACAACAGCTCCCGCTTTGTGTTACGGGAGAAAAACATGATTGAAATCAAACACCTCTATAAGACATTTGAGGGAACCCAGAATGCGGTGGAGGCGCTCAAGGACATCAATCTGAGTGTCAACGACGGGGATATTTACGGAATTATCGGAATGAGCGGTGCCGGGAAAAGCACGCTCGTCCGTTGCATCAACCTTTTGGAGCGCCCGACACAGGGTCAGGTCGTTATCGACGGTGTGGTCATGAACGATCTTTCCCCGCGCGAACTGCGCAATTCGCGCCGGAATATCACCATGATTTTCCAGGGATTCAATCTTTTGATGCAACGCAACTGCCTGGAAAACATCTGTTTTCCGCTTTCGCTTGCAGGTATCCGCGGCGAAGAGGCAAAAGCGAGGGCACGCGAGCTTCTGGAAATTGTCGGATTGCCCGACAAGGAAAAGGCATATCCCGCAACGCTCTCCGGCGGACAGCAGCAGCGCATTGCCATCGCACGTGCCCTTGCGACCAATCCGCGCGTTCTGCTCTGCGATGAGGCAACCAGTGCATTGGACCCCAAAACCACACACGCAATTCTGGAATTGATCCGTGATATCAACCGTCGCCTTGGCATCACCGTGATTATCATCACACATCAGATGAGCGTTGTGGAAGAAATCTGCAACCGCGTTGCCATTCTGGACAACGGAACGGTCGCGGAAGAAGGAGAGGTGGCTGCGGTGTTCTCACATCCGTCCTCGGATGCCGCCAAACGTCTGGTCTTCCCGGGAACCGACAAAGAAGTGTTACCGGTCATCGAAGGAGAACGCATTTTCCGCGTAGTGTTCAACGGCGTTCTCGCAACCGGGTCGCCCGTCATTACACAGATGGCAATTGACGAGCGCATTGCCGCCAATATTCTGTCCTCTTCCACCCGCTGTATCGGAGATAAGGTATACGGCAATATGCTGATCGGTCTTGCGGATGACGACAACACCGTTCATCGGGCACTGACTTATCTGCACGGCAATCCTGCCATAACCACTGAGGAGGTGATCCGAAATGACTGATTGGTTTTCCGAGGAAACGCTGAAGGAAGCGCTGGACATTCTTCTGCATGAAATGCCGATGGCACTTTGGGAAACGGTTTACGTCACAGTGCTCTCCACATTTTTTGCCGTTCTGATCGGTCTGCCGCTCGGCGTGCTCCTGGTCGTCGGTGAAAAAGGCGGCGTATTGCCCCTGCCGCGCTGGCTTCTTTCCTTTCTGAACCTGCTGATCAACATTCTGCGCTCGGTTCCCTTCCTGATTCTGATGATCCTTGTTTTCCCGCTGACCCGTCTGATTGTAGGGACCATTGTAGGGACCACCGCTTCCGTCGTTCCGCTTGTGATCGCCGCATTTCCCTTTGTGGCGCGCCTGGTCGAGGGAAGTCTGCGTGAGTTGAATCCCAACATCATTGAAGCGGCGCAAAGCATGGGAGCCTCCCCATTGCAAATCATTGTCAAGGTCATGCTGCCGGAGTGCTTCCCCTCACTGGTATCCAACTTCACCATCGCTATCACGACCATTCTCGGATACACCGCCATGAGCGGTATCGTCGGCGGTGGCGGACTGGGAAAAATCGCAATCAATTACGGCTATTACCGTTACAAATATTTGGTAATGCTGTTTGCCGTTGTAATTTTGATTCTGTTGGTACAACTGTTTCAGTTTGTCGGAACCAAAATTGCCGTCAAGTGCGACAAAAGGCAAAAATAAAGGGCAGCAAAAGACCGCTATGGATTCCCCCGTAGCGGTCTTCTCTGTTGCATGACTCCTTGTCATTGCCCTCAAGCCTCACACGCCCGCTTTTTCAGAACACACGAAAGCAGAAAAAATGCCAAATAAAACAGGAATGCGCAAGTGATCAGCGAGAGCATATAGACAACGGTATTGACTCCCCAACCGGCACGTGCACAGATATCACGGCAAATAATCAACGGGGAGTTATGCGGTCCGACATAAAACATATTGGTCAGAGTACCGTCAAATCCGACCGCATCATATGACAGACAATTGATTCCGAATGCGATCACTCCCAACCCGCAATACACACCCGCAACCGGTACGTATCCGCGCAAAGTCAATTCTCTTGTGCGCACCATCCGAAATCCCGCGTAAAGTCCGATAAAAATCAGCAGCATATGCCAAAGAAAAGAATGCAGGGTCATGTTCCATGTATTACGGCACATACTTTCCGGGGACAGGTAGGACACAAAACCGCCCATCAGTCCGAAGGAGGCAAGAAATCCGTTGATACTCCTCCGGATTTTGTTTTTACGCACAAACGGCAGCAACAGGCAAAGATACATCGGCGTACTGCACAGTTGAAACGGAAACATGTGCCACTGATAACTGCCGTTCCCGTAGTAAAAAGTATAAAAGAACTGCTTATACACTTCACTCAGTGCCAAAAAAATCCCCACTGCAAACAAAATCCGGTCCCCCTGCCTCTCGCGAACCCGGCAGGAAAGGAAAATCGCCGTCGGGACAACGACGAGCAGTCCACACAGAAAGAAGGCAATATGAAAGGCACCGTAAGCTATCGGCGGCTCCATCGGCAGTGTCGTTGCCCGTATCCATTCCCCCATACAATCTTTCCCCCTCCGTTGTTTTTGCCTATCACAAACAGGCTGTCACTGCCTTTCATGTCCGACAGTGCCAGCCCGCTTTTTGATTGAATGAAAATGCCGTGCGAAATTCGCACCCGGAAATCAGGCGACGTGCATCCACGTACCGTCAAAACCGGTAGGCATCAGATCAGATTATTCGGCAGACTCGTCTGCAGCTTCCGCTTCAGCAGCCTCTTCCTGTGCCTTTGCATCTTCCAAAAGTGCACGGATGGAAAGAGCAACCTTCTGTTTTTCGGAATCGATATCCAGAATCTTTGCATCAACAACCTGTCCGATTTCCAGAACGTCAGCCGGCTTTGCAATCCGGTGATCCGCGATCTCGGAAATATGAATCAAACCGTCCACACCCTCGATGATCTCAGCAAATGCACCAAAGGGCATCATGCTGACAATCTTGACGGGCGCAACATCGCCGACTGCATATGTATGCGTGAAGATATACCACGGATTGGTCTCCTCGGTCTTGTAACCAAGGGAAATGCGCTTCTTTTCCTTATCAAAGCTCTTGACAAACACCGTGATCTCGTCGCCGATGGAGAGAATCTCCGCAGGAGACTTGATGTGCTTCCAGGACAGCTCGCTTGCATGAACCATGCCGTCGACACCGCCGAGGTCTACGAAAGCACCGTAACTGGTCATGCTCTTGACAACGCCGGTGTAGTACTTTCCTTCTTCAATGTTTGCCCAGAATGCGTCCTCCAGGGCACGGCGCTCATCGCGCAGAACCTGACGAACGGATCCTCTTGCTTTCTTGCCGTCACGGATGTCGGTGATCTTCAGGCGAACCGTCTTACCGACAAGAGTGTGCAGATCGGTGTCCTTCGGTGCACCGGTCTGGGATTCGTGTACAAATACACGAACGCCGCCGACACTGACGATCACACCGCTCTTGACCGCTTCCACGACTCTGCCTTCCAGGACCTCGCCGCTTTCCTTTGCAGCCTCAACGTTTTTCCAGTTCTTGTCCGAGTCCACACGCTTCTTGGACAGGGTTGCCATGCCGTCAAGATCACTGACGCGAATGACAAATGCCTCGACAGGGTCACCGATCTTGAACATATCGCTCAGCTTCGCAGAAGGGTCATCGGTAATCTGGTCGAATTCAATTCTACCCGTGACCTTTGCGCCAAGATCAAGCTGGATTTCGCCAGCACTGATCGCGGTTACATAACCGGTGACTGTATCTCCTGTATTTAAAGTTTTGAGTGACTTTTCGAGCATCGCTTCAAAGTTGTCGTTTTCCATAATTTCGCTCATGGTTTCTTTAACCTCCTCTATAATACAACGCGGCGTCGATGCACCGGCTGTGATCCCCACTCGCTGGTGGGCAAACGGAACCGGGATCCTCAGTTGGGCAGCATTTTCTATCCACACAGTATCGGCGCAATACGACTGACATACAGAGTACAGTTTGGCAGAATTGGAACTATCCCTCCCGCCGATGACAATCATGAAATCACTTGCTTGCGAAAGAATGGCGGCCTCACGTTGGCGCGAATCCGTAACACTACATATTGTATCAAAAATAATTGCGTTTGTATAGTGGTTTTTGAGAAATTTTTTTGTTTTCGTCCACTCTTCCAATTTTTGCGTGGTTTGAGCGACCACAATTGGCACTTTTGACGTCGTTTGTTTCTTGATTTCAACATCAAAAAGCGCTGAAAGCGCATTTACACTGTCAAATACCCAAAACTGCCCCTTGGCACGGCTGACAATTCCCTGTACTTCCGGGTGATTTGCACTACCGAGAATGAAAAGCGGGTGATCCGCATTGGTCTGTTCCACCACAATTCGGTGTATTTTGGAAACATATGGGCAGGTACAATCCGTAAAATGAAAATAGGGATTCTCCTCTGCGCAGCGCAACAGCATGCGCTCGATTGCCGCCGTCATACCGTGCGCACGGACGAACAGGCGCACCGGATGCGCCGCGTCGGCAAAACGGCAGAGCTCCGGAATATCCTCCTCGCTCACCGTGCGCACGCCCGTCGCCTCCAGTCCCGAAAGATAGTCATTGTTATGTATCAGCCGTCCCAATGTGACAATAACTTCTCCCTGCACGCGGTTCGCAATTGCTGCCTCCACCGCTTCCGTCGCCCGCCTGACGCCAAAGCAGAATCCGGCGCCCTTGGCAACGGTTACGGACATGTTTCGTCTCCCAACGCGCAAATACGTTCAAACACCAATCCCGCAACGCGGTTATATTCCCCTGCCGCATGCGGATCAAATCCCAACTCCTCCAGCGTAAAAGGTTTTCCGATGATGATCTCCTTTTTCCGGAAGGCACGCGGGCGATTATCCTTGGTTTTTATGTATACCGGCAGAATTTTCACTCCGGCATGGGCGGCAATCATCGCAACACCGGGGCGGATTTTGGTTGTCCGCGGATCCACACCGGGGTTCCGATGCCCCTGCGGGAACATACCGATGCAATATCCGTCCTCCAGCATCTTAATTGTTTTGCGGATCGCTCCCACGTCAGCGCCGCCCCGGTCAACGGGATAGGCGCCCAGCGCGCGGATCATAGGTCCGAGCGGCGGCCGGAACAGCTCTTTTTTTGCCATAAAATGCGGCTGCTGGTAGCGTGTTGCGGCGCACAGCCAGATCGGGTCCTTCCATGTCAGGTGATTGCAAACGACAATATAGGGTCCCTCGCTTCGTTTCGGCTCGTTTTTGCGGTTGACAACGCGCAAATGGGAGCACAGGCGCACCAACCAGGCAAAGAGAAAATGAACGACGGTGTAAAGACCGCTCTTCATCCCTTCACCCCCGTTTTCTCCGCGATGATCGCAAGCAGGTGTGCAACGCTCTCCTCAAACGTGCAATCGGAATTGTCAAACAGTACCGCGTCCTCG
>FR890518.1:0-7463 GCA_000433415.1 Clostridium sp. CAG:448 | reverse complement strand
GGCGGCAACCGCGGGTGCGACGGCACGCGTAGCGTCGTTGTGGTCCCGCTCGTTGATGTCGGCAAGCACCGATTCATAAGAAGTCGGCATTCCCTTTTCCGCCAGCTCTGCACAACGCCGTTTGGCACGCGCCTCCGGGGAGGCAAACATAAAAATCTTGACCTCGGCGTCCGGCAAAATGACCGTGCCGATATCGCGTCCGTCCATAATCACGTCATTCTCTGCCGCGATCTTCCGCTGTGTTCCCAAAAGGAAATTGCGCACTTCCGGAATGGCGGAAACCTTGGAGGCGTACATGGAAATCTCCGGCTCCCGAATGCGGTTCCCGAGGTTTTCCCCATTCAGATACACGCATTGCACGCCATCCTCATACCGCAGTGAAATCCGCATTCCGTCAAGTGCACCGATCACTGCCGCAGTATCGTGCGGATCAATGCCCAACTGCCGCACGGCGTACCCGACTGTCCGGTAAAGCGCACCGGTATCCACATAAACAATTCCCAGTCGGGCAGCCACTGCCTTTGAAAGTGTGGATTTGCCCGCACCGCTCGGTCCGTCAATTGCAATCTTCATTTTCTGATACCCCTTTTTCATTTGTTTGATCACGCCAAAGCCCCAGCACACGGCAAACGAGCTTTCTCTGCGTCAATCTTTCGGCTTCTGTCCGACATAGTTTTCCCCGTCAGTCTTCACACAATACCTGTTCCGCCGCCGCTTTTCCGGCAGCGTAGCCGGTGGACCAGGCAATCTGCAAATTATAACCGCCGGTATAAGCATCCACGTCAATCATTTCACCCGCAAAATAGAGTCCCCCGACCCGCTTGGAAGCCATGCGCCGCGGGTCGATTTCATCCACTGCGACACCGCCGCGCGTGACAATCGCCTCCGCAATCGGACGTGTACGCAGAAGCGGAATGCGGAAGCATTTGAAAAGCTCCGCCAGATGCCGTCGTTCCTCCCGCGTCACCAGATTGACCTTTTTGTGCGGATCAATGCCGGACAGCTCCACCAGCACAGGAATCATCTTTGCCGGGAGCAGATCGTGCAGTGCATTGTCAAACTCCCTGTTGGCATACCGCCCGAAATCGCTCAAAAGGCGGGCGTCCAGCGTTTTTTCGTCCAACGCGGGTTTGAGATCAATCCACGCCTCGTACTTTCCCGGTGCCAAATCGCGCAGGTGCGCGGAAGCGCTCAGAATCATGGGACCGGTCAGTCCGAAGTGCGTAAACATCATCTCCCCGAAGTCCTCATAAACGCTTTTTTGATCCTGCACACGCACAATCCGCAGTCCTACATTGCGCAACGACAGCCCCTGCATGCCGGCACAAAGCTTTCCGGCTGCCACCAGCGGCACCAGCGAGGGGGTCTGCGGCACGATTGTGTGCCCGAGTGCCTGTGCCAATCGGTACCCGCTGCCGTCCGAACCGGTCAGCGGATAGGAGCACCCGCCCGTCGCCAGAATCACCGCATCCGCGCAAAATAACCCCTGTCCGGTCGCAACGCCGCAAACGCCACCGTTTTCAACCAATACCGACCGCACGTCCGCATGTTCAACAGAAACGCCCAAATCGCGCATTCTGCGCGTCAGCGCCGTCACCACATCCGCCGCCTTATCCGAAACCGGAAAGACGCGCCGCCCGCGTTCGGTCTTGAGGGGCACTCCGGCACTCTCAAAAAAATCCCTGGTATCCTCCGGGGTAAACCGGCTAAACGCGGCGTACAAAAAGCGCGGATTGGTAGGGATATTCTCCATCAGCTCCCGCGGTGTGCAGTCATTGGTCAGATTGCAGCGTCCCTTGCCGGTGATACGCAGTTTTTTGCCGCAAAACGGATTGCGCTCGACAACCGTCACCGACGCCCCCGTTTCTGCCGCCGTGATCGCCGCCATCATGCCTGCCGCACCGCCGCCGACCACAATTACTTTCCGTTCACCGCTCATTCCGCATCCCCCGTCTTTCCGTCGCACCGGCACCGGCTCCCTGCTCAGTTCTGTGTCTTATCATAGACATCATATTTATCCCAGATGACCTCCAGTTTTCTCAGCCGTTCCGCAAATTCATCCTGTCGCTTGCGTGACACCGCAACAATCAGCGCGTTAATCACACTGAGCGGCGCTACCAAGGAATCCACAAAGGACACCATATCGCTCTGCGCAACCAGCAGATAGGAGGCATGCAATGCGATGGGAGATTCCGGCGAATCGGTCAGGGAAATCACATCCGCGCCTGTACCCCTTGCATACTCCACGGCATGAATGATCCGTTTGGAATAACGCGGGAAACTGATGGCGATCATGACGTCATCTTTGCCGATATTCATAATCTGCTCAAACATTTCGCTCCCGGAGGTCGTCTGTACAAACTTTACATTGTCAAACATCATCCGGAAATTATAGTTCAGAAAACCGGCAAGCGAGGAGGAGGAACGGACACCGATGATATAAATATTGCGTGCCGTCACAATCCGGTCCACCGCATTGTTAAAGGAAACGGGATCGATATATTCCAGTGTCCGGCGGATTTTGTCAATATCCGACATCAGAACGTTTTTCAGAATATCTCCGTCTCCCATCCGGCTGTTTGTAACCTCAACACGCTGAAACGCGGTCAGTTTGGTACGGATGATCTCCTGCAAAGACTTCTGGAACTCCGCATAGCCTTCGTACCCCAGCTCCATCACAAACCGCACAACCGTGGATTCCGAAATACCAACCTCTGCACCCATTTTCGATGCGGTCATATACGCCGCCTTGTCGTAATGGTCGATGATAAAGCGCGCAATCTGCTTCTGCCCCTTTGAAAAGGTCGGCATCTGCTCCTCCAATGTTTTCAGCATATCTCTTTTCATTCTGTGCTAACATCCTTTCAACTTTTCACGAGTGGTATTCATTCACGCAAGCACCATTTGCCGTATACATTATAGCACAGAATCCCCAAATGTCAACACCCGTTTTTTGTTTCCTTTCAGAACAAAAGAAAGTGCCGCCTGGCACAGCGCGTTTTGCACTGCACACGGCGGCAGGTCACTCTACCGGTCAGGGCCACTCCAGGCTCGGTTCGTCTTCCACCACGCGCCCGTCACTGCCTGACGAAGAATTTCCGCTATCCGAGAAGGAGATCACATATGCATTCTGATCTGTCGTAATCCAGACGGGAATGTCGCGCCCGAGATGTTTTGCAGGGCGGTGCGGCTTTCCGAGCTTCTCTACCACCTCCGCATAGCTCATTCCCTTCTTGACGGATGCCACATCCTCCGGTGTCGGGCAGTGCCGCAGAGTGGGATCATAGAAAGCATCCTCGGCTGCTGTATCTGCGGCAATCGGTGCATCGTTCGGTGTGGCATCCGGCGACACGGAACGTGCCGCGCCGGCGATACTGTCGGTTGCGTAAGCCAGGCGGTCGGTTTCGGGAAGAAACACGCCGGGTTTTGACCGCACGAAAGAAATCGCATAAATGCTGCCTTCAACGGTCGTCCACTCAAACGCCAAGGGATAGATACTGTCCCTTGCCTTTGCGTGCGGCTTTCCCAGCCGGTCGATTACCTCGGAAAATGACAGGTTCTTGCCCAAGGACAGAATCTCCGCCTCTGTCGGCTGGTGCTCCATCTCAGAATCATAAAAATTCTTGTCTCCATGCGCAAGTTGTTCAACTTCGTTAGTACTTTCTTCTGTCTTTTTCGTTACTGTGGATAAGCCACTCTCGCCCGTCTGTTTATCTGAAACTATCGAACAACCGCACGAAAACACAAAAGACAAAAACAGCACAAGCAACACCCCTTTTTTCATATAACTTCTCCTTTCTATTCTGTAATTCGATAATAAACAAGATCGCTGTTATAGTACTCTTCTAAATTGCCCAAACTCCAACCACTAGAACTACTATCAGATGGCAAGTCAGATCCTAACAATTCACTTGGCGACCGGTATCCATGCTTATTTGCCCATTCACCAGTATCTGTTCTATACCAGAAGTGATAATCAAACGAGGTTTTGCACAATGAGTACCATTCTGGATGGTACCCCACTCTCATTACAACCAGCCACTGATTGCTATTATAGCAACCCCCAAAATAATAGTCACCCTTGACAACCGCCCCCAAAAGCGGAGAACCCGGTTCTTTATTTTATCGTCTCGCTGTTGTTGATGACCGATGCGGAGTAAAGGAACAGCACATCGTCTGCTTTCGCGAAGTCAATCAGCTTTCCGAGAGAGAGGGGCGAAATATAGCGGATATCAACAAGCGTTATTTCGGAATAGCCTGCCGCAAGAAGCGGTGCTATACTGCTGCCGAACGAATCCCGGAAAACGATGAGCCGGCGTTCTTGCGCGGCATTCGGATTTGTGATCTTGATGATCGAGCGCGCGCCGCCGAGGAACATTTCGTAAGGATCGCGTCCGGCGGCGGCACCGAGGTCGTAAACCGGGATGTCGGACGATGTTTCGACATTATACACCTGAAGCCCCCGTATCACGGCGTTATCAAGATAGAAAAGCCTCTCCGGCGCGTGCGGCAGGGCTGCCTGACCGTAATAAACGCCGTAAAACGGTCTGCCGGTGTCCTGTATTTCACACGTTCCGATCCGCTCCGCTCCCATCTGCGCCGCAATTTCATCGGCAACCTTCGTGATTCTTTCCTGCCGCCAGTGCGAATCGGTATAATAGAAATCATCCGCCGACAGGAGCCCGGAAATATCAATATACTTTGCCTCCGGGAATCCGCTTCTGAGGCGTTCGGTAAGCGCCTTGTAATCCTTGTCCGGATAGCCGTTCTGCGATGCGATAAAGGTATTTTTATCGGGTATCAACGACAGGTATGTCTTTGTTCCGGCATTCCGGAGATACGTGTCATACACATACCGGAAACGCCGTGCGGCATAATCAACCGATTCGCTGTCGGTCGGGAAGTCCAACTTTGAGAGATGCTCTCCGACGGAATAAAGCCCGTTGTTGTCCTTTTTCATGAATACCTTCGCACTGACGGCAGCCTTAAGCCCCCGGAAACCGTTGCGCAGAGGGAACTGGTCGAGCATATATTTTTCAAAGCCGTTCATAAAACTGCCGTTCGTAACCGACGAAAAAGACAGCGCGGGGCGTTTCGCAAGACGCCGTCTTTCAACCGTCGATTCTTCTGCATCGGGCGCAATCAGGAACCAGGCGGAAAAGACCGCAAGGAAACCGAGAGACAGCGCTAGAGTCAATATCTGTTGAAATTTCTTCATCATACTCCTCCGTTAAACCGGTCTGAGACCGCAAGGTCAGAACCGGAAATAGACAAACGGGTTGAACGACCCGTCGATCAGATACGCCGTGCACACGGCGATCGCCACAACGGTTGCCGTCGGCGTCAAAACGGCAAGAACCCTGCTTCCGCCCACCGTCCCTCCGATTTTCTCATAAATCCGTTTGGGCAGGGGAGTCGCTCCGACAACTGCGACAGTAAGCAGTACAAGGTTGCTTTTCAGATAATACAGCGAAGCCGCATTCACGGCGGGAATTCCGGCAAACCCGAACATGGACTTAAAGCTCATGAATGCGTCGGCAACACTTGCCGCATCAAACAATACGAATCCGAGCATGACAAACAGCAGCGTATAGATGTGCATCGGAACGGAAAACCGTGCCTGCGGACGGAGAATATATTTTTCAAACAGCAAAAGCACCGCATAAAGAAGTCCCCAGAGAACGAAATTCCACGATGCTCCGTGCCAGAAGCCGGTGGCTGTCCATACGACAAGGATGTTGAAAACATGACGCATCGGCTTTACGCGGTTTCCGCCGAGGGGGATATAAAGGTAGTCGCGAAACCAGCCGCCGAGGGAAATGTGCCAGCGGCGCCAGAACTCCGTAATGCTTGCGGACACATACGGATACTTGAAGTTTTCGGAAAAACGGAATCCGAAAATGCGCCCGAGCCCTATCGCCATGTCTGAATATCCGGAAAAGTCGAAATAGATGTGCAGCATATATGCCGCGGCATACAGCCAATAAAACAGAACGGTTTTCTCGCCGTACGCCTTGAATTCCGACACGATAAGCGCTGCGGAATTGGCAAGGAGAATCTTTTTTGCAAGACCGACGGAAAAGCGCGTGATTCCCTCCGATGCATCGGCAAGCGTGGTTTTTCGGTTTTTCAGGCTTCCGGCAATGTCGGAATAGCGGACAATGGGACCGGCTATCAGCTGCGGAAACATCGCCACATACATCGCAAGATCAATGAAATTGCGCTGTGCCGGCACGTCGCCGCGATAAACATCTATAACATAACTCAGGATCTGAAATGTATAAAAGCTGATGCCGACCGGCAGAGCCACCTTGAGAAGCGGGACGGAAAGACCGGTCACCGCATTGAAATTCCCGATAAAAAAGTCCGCATATTTGCAGTAAGCAAGCAGACCGAGACTTGCGACTGCCGAAACGGCAAGCGCCGCCTTTGCGATCTTTGTCCCGCGAAAGCGTTCAACGAGGAGCGCGGCAATGTACGACTGCGTGACCGATGCAAGCATAAAAATAAGATATTTCGGCTCTCCCCAACCATAGAAAAACAGACTCGCAAGAAGGAGAACGGTATTCTTCATACGGTTGGGGACAATGAAATACAAGAGCAGAACGCACGGCAGGAAGCAATACAGAAACGTTATACTTGAAAACAACATGACTCTGTCTTATGCGATAGGCACGTTGAAAAGCTGTTTTGCCGAGCTGTATTCGGCGGAAAGTTTTGCGGTAAAGGTGTCTGTCAGTTCGGCGGCACCGAAAACAGAAACGATATAATCGCCGACGGTCAGAATCACAAGCTTTTCGGGGAATCCGCAAAGCCACTGACGGTTAAGAATATTGTCCCGAATCTTCCCGGCAAGCGCCGCAGTGTCACCGGAATTCTTCACATGAAATATGCCGCAGGAAAAGTTATTCTGATTCAGCATATGCATAAGCGATGCGGCATCGTTTATCTCGGATGCCTGCGCCTTCGGGAAGCCAAGCTCAAAATCAAGCGCCTCCCCGTCAGCCACATCAAATTTGCCGGGCATGCCGTCCTTTATATTCTTTTCGGATCCGCCTGTTGCGGGAAATTTTTCATCGGTCGAATACTTGCTCCAGACCTTTTCAAGAATTTCCAAAGCACTTTGTGGTTGTCCTTTCTGATCATCGGAAGGCGCGGTTGTGCTGTTTTCGCCGTTCTGTTTTGCGCTGGCGGTATCGGAGGGCGTGGTTGTCCCGTTTTCACTGTTCTGTTTTGCGCAAGCGGCAAATGCGAGAACCATAACGGCAGCAAGTGCCAATGCAATAATCTTCTTCATAGTACAGTTTCCTTTCAGTTCAGGCTTTGTTTTCGCAATAGTATCGGTAACCCGATTAACATTAACAATTTCGTCGTTTATCTCAGGGGGAGGCTGATTTCAAACACCGCGCCGCCTTCGTTTGCAGCATGTATCGTTCCTTTGTGAAGCGAAACTATTTCCTTTG
>FR890517.1:15974-16530 GCA_000433415.1 Clostridium sp. CAG:448 | reverse complement strand
GTTCTCTTTCTTTTCTCCCGGCGGTTTCTTGCCGTATTCATTGTATTTTCATAAAAGCTACACACTTTCTCCATGCAATTTTGCGATTGCGTGTGTTATCATCTGAGCGGACTCGGGAAATATAAAAAACAACGAGAAAAAAATGAATTGTCAGGAGGTCTTTATTATGGTCAACCGTTTTGTTCTGAACGCAATCTCATACCACGGCAAGGGTGCAATCGGGGAAATTCCCGGCATTGTGGCAGCAAAAGGATTTCGGAAGGCATTCATTGCTTCCGACCCCGATCTGATCCGGTTCGGTGTTACGAAAAAAGTCACCGATCTGCTCGACGCGGCGGGAATGGCTTACGAAATATACTCCGATATCAAGCCCAATCCGACCATTGAAAATGTCCGGTCCGGCGTTGCCGCCTACAAAGCGTCCGGTGCGGACTATATGATCGCCATCGGCGGAGGCTCGTCCATGGATACCGGTAAGGCAATCGGGATCATCATCAACAACCCCGAATTTGCCGATGTGCGCAGTCTGGAAGGCGTTGCGCCGACCAAAAACCGC
>FR890517.1:5050-15942 GCA_000433415.1 Clostridium sp. CAG:448 | reverse complement strand
CCCCCCCCCCCCCCCCCCCGCCGGCCCTGCCGCCGAGGCAACCATTAACTATGTCATCACCGATGTCGAACGCAAGCGCAAATTCGTCTGCGTCGACACCAACGATATTCCCGACGTCGCCGTGGTGGATCCCGACATGATGTCAACCATGCCCAAGGGACTCACCGCCGCGACCGGCATGGACGCTCTGACCCATGCAATCGAAGGCTACACCACAAAAGCGGCATGGGAACTGCCCGATTGCCTGAATCTGGAGGCAATCCGCCTGATCTCCAAAAATCTCCGCGCCGCCGTCCGCAACGAACCGGAAGGCAGAGAGGGGATGGCGCTCGGTCAGTATGTGACCGGCATGGCGTTCTCCAATGTGGGGCTCGGCATTGCGCACTCCGTCGCGCACACGCTGGGCGCGGTCTACGACACCCCTCACGGCGTTGCCTGCGCCATGATGCTCCCCATTGTCATGGAATACAACGCCGATGTCACGGGCGAGAAATTCAAAGCAATCGCCGAGGCGATGGGCGTTGACACGACCGGCATGAGCGTGGAGGAATACAGAAAAGCCGCCGTTGACGCCGTCCGTCAGCTCAGCATCGATGTCGGAATTCCGACCAAGCTGCCCGCAATCCGGGAAGAGGATCTGGACTTCCTTGCACAGTCCGCACACGCCGACGCCTGCGCACCCGGCAACCCGAAGGAAGCATCGGTCGCAGATCTCAAGGCATTGATCCGCAAACTGATGTAATGCCCGCCCCGCCGCGGGGCACGGAGCAGTCACACACACCCGCAGAACCGCATATACTCCGAGCAGAGAAAAGGAAGGGGCGTGAGATGTGTGTTACTGAAGAAGGAATACAACCGTGCGCATGCGGTCACTTATGCGCAGACGTGGGCGCTCGGGCGGAACCCACTGTTCACCGACTTTACGGACGGGGGCGGAAACTGCACCAATTTTGTGTCGCAGTGCATTCTGGCGGGCTGTTGTGAGATGAACTATACCCCCACCTACGGGTGGTACTACCTCTCCTCTGCCTGTCGGGCGCCCGCCTGGGCAGGCGTGGTTCCGTTCTATGATTTCATGACCGGCAAAGAGGAATTCCGGCAGGAAAACGGCGGGGTCGGTCCGTATGCGACCGATGTGCCACAGGGGGCGGTGGTTCCCGGGGATGTCATTCAGCTTGGAAACGAGAAGGGACAGTATTACCATACCCTGTTTGTCAGCGATGTCATCGGCGCCCGGATTCTGGTCTGTGCGCATTCCAACGACGCGCTCAACCGCGATCTTTCCACCTACCGCTACGCCATGCTCCGCTGTCTGCATATCGAGGGCATCCGCGTGGAGGCGGCGGAAGACTACTGCTTTGAACGCCTGCTTGCCGGGGAACGTCCCCCCGAAGAACCGCGATAAGCACCTCCATTCGCATATCTGTCTATCGAAAAAACCGGCAGGACTCTTGCTTTCCTGCCGGTTTTGTGTTACAATGAGCGCAATCAAACCGCCAAGGAGGCTTTTATGCGGATCACTGCCGATTTTTCAGACATCACCGGTGCCGTCAAACCCATGCACGGCGTGGGACAGGCACCGTTCTACTGCGAGGATTTTTCCCTTCTTCACTACCTGCGCGACGCAGGCGTTCCCTTTGCCCGTCTGCACGACGTGGGCAACTGGCTGGGCGGCGGACTTTATGTGGACATTCCGAATCTGTTCCGCAATTTTGACGCCGACCCCAACGACCCTGCCGCCTATGACTTCGCCTTTACCGACCGGTTGCTCTGCCAACTGGTCGAAAACGGCGTCGAACCCTTCTTCCGCCTGGGCGTTTCCATCGAAAACTCCCACGATCTGCGCGCCTACCGGATTTTCCCGCCGCGCGATCCCGAAAAATGGGCTGCCATCTGTGAGGGCATCGTGCGGCACTACAACGAGGGATGGGCAGACGGCTACCGGATGGGCATCCGGTACTGGGAAATCTGGAACGAACCGGACGACTGCTTCCGCCCCGCCGAATCGCCCATGTGGCAGGGAACGCGGGAGGAATACTACCGCCTTTACGAGATCACTTCCAAGCGCCTGCGCGCCGCATTCGGAAACAGCATCCGCATCGGCGGCTATGCGAGCTGCGGCTTCTATGCCGGGGACGATTACCCCGATCCCGCGCAGATCGGACAGACACCGAACGACCGGATGCACTTCTTCTTTTACTTTTTGGACGGCTTTCTGCGCCACGTCCGGGACACCGGAAGTCCTTTTGACTTTTTCTCCTGGCACACCTACGCGGACGTGGAAACCGCCTGCCGGCATGCAAACACCTGCCGCGCCATTCTGAACGCCTACGGCTTTGCGGATGTGCCGGACATTCTGGACGAATGGAACACCTGCTTTGATGTCCGCCTGCGCTCCTCTGCCATGGCGGCTTCCCGCGCGCTTGCCATGATGCTGGCAATGCAGGACCGTTCCCCGTCCCTGCTCTGCTACTACGACGCGCGGATAGGACCCAGTGCCTACGGCGGGATGTTCAACCCCGACACCTGGGAACCATATAAGACCTATGAGGCATTTTACGCCTTCGGAGAAGCCTACCGCATGGGCAGGCAGATCGCTGTCCGCACCGAACAGAAGGCGGACGGCGTACAGGTCATGGGTGCCGTCCGCGGGGACGGACACGCGGGGCTTTTGCTTTTCGCCAACCCGACCGCATGTGCCGTTCCCGTCACCGTCGACTGCCGCGGACTGCGCCCGCAATCACTGGTTCTGACCGACGACACCCACACGCGGGCAGCGCTTCCCTTCCCGGCAGACGGTGCCCTTGTTCTGCCGCCTTACTCCTGTTTCTGCGTGCGCGGCGAATAACCGGTCAGCGTTCTGTAGCGCCCCCGCAGGATGTTGTACGCCTCTCTGGGTGTGTTTGCCGCCAGAATGGCTTCTTCCATGGGGCAAAGACCGTCCCCGCGGCGGTTGATGATGCGGTCAGCCAGTCTGCCGTAACGGTACGAAATGTCGTACGCCTCCAACACAGGAAGCGCCGCACGGCTGATCACATCTCCCCAAACCTCCCTGACACCCGCCGAGGCGAACAGCATTGCCGCCGCTCTGCCGATGACCTTGTCCGCCGCACAAAAGCCGCGCAGATCCACCTTCTCCTCCAGATACTCCAGCATCTGACCGATTCCCTGTCTTTCCGACATATAGACGGTCTCTCCCTTGCAGAGCACCAGGGTTTTGCCTGCCTGCAGGCACTCTCTTGCGCGGTCCAGATCGGTCAGCTCGACCGGTTCTTCCGGTTCGACTGCGGCATCGTCGCCCTGCACCGGGGTGACCTGCTTCTCTGCGACTGCCTGTTCCTGCTGCAATCCCTGCTCTTTTGTTGTTTCTGCAACTTCTTTTTCCATAATTTCCTCCGTTCTGTCAGCGCAAAAGTGCGGGATCCAGCTTTCCGTAACCGCCGTACATTTGCGCCGCAACCGTTTTATAACAATCCTCGCCCAAGAGTGCGCGGGAAAATTCATCAAATTTCTGTGCCGCATCCACATCCGCAAATGCGTCGGGATACAGGGTTTTGCCGATAAAATACGCGTCGGCAAACGCGATTTCCAAATTGGTGTAATAAGCGTTATAGGGCATCTGCAAATAGATCTCACCGGTTTTGACGGCACGCATGCTGTCGTAAACAGTGGGGTCTTTTTTGTATTCCTCCAGGAAAAGCGCAAGCCCTCCTGCGTCAATGATCATGATTTCCGGATCCAGCGTCAGAAGCGTTTCGGTGTCCAGTGCCTTCTGATAGCCGCTGTACCCTGCCTCGTCCAGGACATTCCGCGCGTGAACGGCGTCAAACAGCGCATAGCCGGCAGTGGAAGACCCCAGCCCGTGCGTTCCGTAATTGCTCTGACAGCCCAGATACACGGTCGGCTTTTCCGCGTCCGGAATGTCGCGCGTCCGGCGGTCCAGGTCCGTGCGGATGGACTCGATATAATCGGTAACGGTCTTTGCGCGCTCCTGTCTGCCCAGAACCTCGCCCATCAGGGTCAGCGACTGTGTGATTGCCGTGTCAAACGCCTCGGTTTTTCCGTAGCTGCACACCACCACCGGTACCCCGGTCTTGTTCTGCAATTCATCCATCGCCGCGCTGTCCGAAGTGTACAGCGAGAAGATGACGTCCGGATGAACAGCCAGCAATGCCTCCGCATCCGGCGCCCCCTGCGGTCCGCCCGCACCGACCGACGGCAGCGACCGGAACAGCTCCTCATGAACGCTCTGATAAGGGCGAACCGAAATCAAAAAGCCCTTTTCACACGCCTCCACGCCGCACAAACGGCTCATATCGCCGATATAGCTGTACAGGCGCAGCGCCCCTGCCCCGATGCAGACCACCCGCTGTGGGTCCGCCGGCACCGTCACCGTGCGCCCCAAAAGGTCCGTGACCGTCCGGGACTTTCCCGCATCATCCTGATTTTCGTTGTTCGTACCCGCCGCACATCCCGCAAGACACAGGCACAGCAAAAGAACCCATGCAATGATTCTGTGTTTCATAAAAGTATTTCTCCTATCGTTTCTTTTCATTCCGGTTATTCCGGCACAACCACCGTGTGCCCCCCGACCCGGGCAAACTGCACCCTGACGCCATATGCCGCCGCAATCCGTTCCGGCGTCAGCGCCTGCGCATCCCCCGCCGCCAATACGGTCCGATCCCGCAAAAGGAGAAACCGATCGGCAAACCGGAGCGCCAGATTCAGATCGTGCAGAGATACCAGCACCGTCATCTGCTTTTCCCGCGCAAGCTCGCGGATCATCCCAAGCACCGAAAGCTGGTTGGCAAGATCCAGATTGGCAGTGGGTTCGTCAAAAAGCAGAATCCGCGGCGTCTGTGCCAGGGCACGTGCGACCGCAACCTTCTGCCGCTCCCCGCCCGACAGCCGGTCGACCCGACGCATGGCAAGCGCGTGCAGATTCAGCTTGGCAAGGATCCCGTCAACCAACGAAAGATCCTCCTTCTGTGCCTCCGGATACGGCGTCCGCCCCAGGAGCACCGCATCGAACACGGTACACCCGTCCGGAAACTGCGGCTCCTGCGGCACATAGGCAATCAGCCGTGCCCGTTTTTGCGGCTTCATTCCGTCAAGCGGACAGCCGTCCGCCTCAATCCGCCCCTGCCGACAGCGCAGAATGCCGTCAATACAGCGGAGCAGTGTGGATTTTCCCGCACCGTTTCCGCCCAGAACGGCGGTACATTCCCCCGGCATCGCACAAAAGGTCACATGCTCCAGTGCCGGGGCTCCGGCATAGGAGAATCCTACATCCTGTACATACAGTTTCATCGCCGCACCCCCTCCTTTCTGCCGCGCAACAGAAGCAGCAGAAACACCGGTGCGCCAAACAGCGAGGTCACCGCGCCCACCGGCAGCGTCATCCGGAACGGCAGCAAACGGGAAAGCGTGTCGGAAAACAAGAGCAGACTTGCACCCGTCAGTGCGGTTGCCGGCAACAGATACCGGTGTCCCGCGCCCGTCATGCGGCGGGCAAGCTGCGGGGCAATCAGTCCCACAAACCCGATGATTCCCAGAAAAGAAACGCACACGGCACACAGCAGTGACGCCAGCAACAGGGTAAAGCAACGCACCCGCCCGGTGGGAACCCCCAGACTGCGCGCACTCTCTTCCCCGCATCCCATGGCATCGTATGCCCTGCCGCGCACGAAGAAATACACAAAACAGACACCGGATACGCCGATGAGCAGCAGACTTTCCTTAAAACTTGCCCTTCCCAAATCCCCGAAGGTCCAGAACACGGCGGCAGCCACCTGCGTGTCCATCGCCATATACTGCAAAACCGTCGTTCCTGCACTGCAAAGCGCACCGAGCGCCACACCCGCAAGGACCACCGTTTCGGCGGAGAAGCGATGCCTGCCGGACAGGAGAAGAACCAGCGCCGTCGCACCGAGTGCGAACAGAAACGCGCAGGCAGTCACCAGTCCCGGCTTTTGTAGGGTGAGCTCACTGCCGTGCGTGGAATGAAAGGATCCCGCGCCGAACAGAATGATTGCCACATTGGCGCCCAGCACCGCGGCGTTGCTCACCCCCAAAGTAGAGGGCGACGCCATCGGGTTGCGGAGCACATTCTGCATCACACATCCGGAAAGTGCCAATCCGCATCCGGCACCCAGCGCCGCAAGCACCCGCGGCATCCGGATCCGCCACACGATCATGCGCTGCTCCGCCGCTCCGCCGCCGAACAGCGCCCGCACCAGTTCTACCGGTGTCATGCCCGACGCGCCCGTGCAGAGGTCCGTCACCGTCAGAATAACGGTAATCAGCAAAAAAGCCAACAGCAGTCCCCGTTTTTTCATCCGCATGGATCGATATTGCCACAAATTGTCCCCAAAGTCTGTTTTTTTGTTCATGAAGCCGCCCCTTGTCAAAAGGGAAGACAGGTCCCTTCTCAAAAAAGACTGTCTTCCCGCATTTATATTGTGATCCTTATTCATCTCTCCGGATCGGCTTCTGCCTGTTTACGGACTTCTGTCCGTCCCGCTTATCTTACCACATTTTTTCGTTTCTGTCAAGCCGTTTGCGTGATTTTCGCAAAGTTCTCCCCCGAAAGGGGCAAGAATTCAAAAAATCCCTCTTGCAGTGGGAAAAGAATTGTGGTAGAATAAGGAGGAAACAATTCAAAAGAACGGACGGGATATAGATTGAAACGTTTCCTCTCACCCGATCACCTCTTCGGGACCTATCGGGATATAACGCCGGAATTTCTGCAAAAAAACGGCATCCGTGCACTGGTCGCGGACATTGACAATACGCTTGCACCCTACGCGCAGGCAGAGCCGGACGAGGCGCTGTGCGCCTGGCTCGGTGCTCTGCAGGACGCCGGCATCCGCATCGCGCTGATCTCCAACAACAAGCCGGAACGGGTACACCTGTTTAACCGGAATCTGGGACTGCCGGTCTACCCCGATGCGGGAAAACCGCGCAGAAAATATCTGCGCATTGCCCTTGCCGAAATGGGGATTCCCGCAAAAGAAGCGGCAATACTCGGGGATCAACTGCTTACCGACGCGCTGGCAGGCAACCGCATGGGCATGCGCGTGCTGATCGTCCCGCCCATCAAAAACGACGGCGGACTGTTCTTCCGGTGCAAACGCCTGATCGAAAAGCCGATCATCCGCCGCTTCCGGCGCAACCATCCGGAAAACATCCACATATCAGGAACGGAAACGAGGTAACAGTATGGAACGGAAAGCAACCTTCGGACCGGGCGGCAACGGTAAATGGTTTCTCGCGGAAGGCGGAAAAAGCACCCTGCAAATGCCGTCCTGGCTGAAAGAAAAGGGCTTGGATGCCTACGAATACGAAGCGGGACAAGGGGTAAACGCCTCGGAGGACACCCTGCGCAAGATCGGGGAGGAAGCGCGCAAAAACGGGATTCTCATGTCCCTGCATACCCCCTACTTCATCTCCCTGTCCAGCGTTGAGGAAGAAAAACGGCAGAAAAGCGTGGAATATATCCGCAAATCCCTGTGGGCAGCGGAACTGCTCGGTGCAGATACCATCGTCATCCACAGCGGCAGTGCAGGAAAGATCTCCCGGGAGGAGGCAATGGCGCTCTCCTGCGACACCCTCGCACGCGTGATTGACGTGCTGGGCGACGAAGCAGACCGCACCGGCATCCGGCTCGGCATCGAAACCATGGGCAAGGTCAATCAGCTCGGCACCCTGGAAGAAGTCATCCGTCAGTGCCGCGTTGACCGCCGCTTTGTACCGGTGATCGACTTCGGACACATGAATGCCCGGGTCGGCGGCGGACTGTTCCCGGACGCGGACAGCTACCGCGCGGTTTTCACAGCCATCGGTGAGGCGCTGGGGGACGCGGTGGCACGCAACCTGCACTGCCATTTTTCCAAAATCCAATTCACCGCGGCGGGAGAAAAGAAGCATCTGACCTTTGCGGACACGGAATACGGCCCCACCTTTGAACCGCTGATGGAGGCAATCGTCTCCGACGGGCTGACCCCCCGCATCATCTGCGAATCCGACGGCACCATGCCCGAGGATGCGCTGGCAATGAAACAATATTATACCAAACTGAACATACAGAAAGAAGGATCCTTACAATGACACATCTTGAGGCATGTAAAGAACGGCTCCGTCAGGCAGGCGCCGACGCACTGATCGTATCTTCCAAAGTAGGACAGCGCTATCTGTCCGATTTCAACTATGACGACGGTTATATCCTGGTCACGCCGGACAAGTCCTATCTGCTGACCGATTTCCGCTATATCGAAGCGGCAAACGCACACGTCAACAGCGCGGAATTTGAAGTGCTCGCCCCAAAAGGCGGCATGTTGGCGGAAATCGCCTCCCGCCTGCGGACAAACAACGCAAAAACGGTTCTCTTTGAAGAGGAAGAGATGACCTACGGACTGTACGAAACCTTCCGCGACGCTCTGCCCGGATGCAATCTGCAAAAAGGCGGCTCCGCACTGCTGGTTTCCCTGCGCCTGTATAAGGACGAAGAAGAAATCGCCCGTATCCGCAAGGCACAGGCAATCACGGACGAGACCTTCTCCTACATTCTCACCTTCATCAAGCCGGAAATGACCGAACTGGAAGTCGCTCTGGAAATGGAATTCCATATGCGCAGTCTCGGTTCCGAGGGCGTCGCTTTCGACACCATTGCGGTTTCCGGCACCAATTCCTCCCGCCCGCACGGCGTTCCGCGCAATGTCAGACTGGAAAAAGGCTTTTTCACCATGGATTTCGGCGCGCGTTTTGACGGCTACGATTCCGACATGACCCGCACCGTGGTGCTGGGCAAAGCGGACACGGAAATGAAAAAGCTCTATCAGACCGTGCGCAACGCACAGACCGCCGCCATCGAGGCACTGCACGTGGGCATCAACTGCCGTCAGGTAGACCGGATTGCCCGCGATCTGATCGACGGCGCAGGTTACGCCGGCTGTTTCGGGCATGGGCTGGGACACGGCGTCGGGATGTACATTCACGAATCCCCCCGGTTCTCCCCCGCCGCCCCTGCCGATCAGGTACTGGAAGTCGGGCATGTCGTCACCGTCGAGCCGGGCATTTATCTGGCAGGCAAGTACGGCTGCCGGATTGAGGACATGATCTATGTGCATGCAGACGGTACGGTGGAAGACCTGACCCATTCGCCCAAGGATCTGATTGAACTGTTCTGAGTATGCATACAAAACAGGAAAGTCGCGAAACCTTTGCCGTTGACCGGATTGAGGAAGGATACCTGATCTGCATCCGCGACCGGGACGAACAGGTTTTCACATTGGAACCGGGTACGCTCCCCGCCCTGCAGCCGGCGGACGTTTTCTCCGCTGTGGTGTGCGGGGATACTCTCACTGACATCCTGCCCATGCCGGAGGAGACTGCGCGGCGCAAGGAAGAGGCAAAAGCACGGCTCAAACGTCTGTTTGGCAAATCGTAAGGAGATAGAATATGCATCTGTATTATGCCGGAAAGGGCTTGCAATGGCTGGCACAGCGCATGGGATTTGAAGCGGGCAGCACCGGAATGTCGACCGTCTTTACCCTGGGGCTGATCCTTGGCTGTATGATAATTCCCTATCTGCTCGGCAACTTCAACACGGCAATTATTTTGGGCAAAGCGCTCAGACACGAGGACATCCGGCAGTTCGGCAGCGGAAACGCCGGGACCACCAACGTGCTCCGCACCTACGGCAAGGGCATGGCTGCTGCGACCCTTTTGGGAGACTTTCTCAAGGCGGCGCTTGCCGTGATGCTGGGCGGTCTGCTTGCCGCCGACACGGGTGCTGCGCTCGCGGGCTTCTTTGTCATGTTCGGGCACATGTTCCCTGTCTTTTTCCGCTTCCGCGGCGGCAAGGGCGTTGCCTGCACGGCAATTGTCATTCTGATGCTCAGCCCGATCACCTGCGGCATTCTGCTGCTCATCTTTGCCATCATCGTCGTCGGTACCAAATACATTTCCCTTGCATCCGTTATGTGCGTGCTCCTGTACCCGGTGGTGCTTTCCTCGGTGGACAAGGTTCTGTACGGCAGCATTCAGGGCATGCCGGAGCTGATGTCCATCCTGATGGCGGGATTTGTCGTCTTTATGCACCGGGAAAACATCAAACGTCTGCGGGAAGGAACGGAATCCAAGGTGTCCTTCCGCAAAACCAATAAAGTTGCCGTCGGGGAAGAGCCGGCGGACGAAAAAAAGAAAAAGGAAGAAATCGTCCACGGGGATCCGGACCGCGACCGTTTTGTCAAATGCGAAGGATGCGGTGAGATCATTCCCATCGGCCGCAAGGTGTGCGCCTACTGCAACACCCCCAACCGTTTCTACCGCGCCGATGCCGACCCCAACCAAAAAAGCAGGAAAAAGAAATGAACACATCCGTATCCGCCGAAGAACTGCTGTGCACCCTGATGCGGGAAGCACTGCAAAACGAAACGCTCCGCCGCGTGACCTTCTCAAAGCCGCTGGACAAAAGTATTCTGCGTGTGGTCGCGCGCCCGATCCGCCTTCCCCGCACCCGGCAGGTGCTCCTGCATACGGAAACCTTCTGCCGGGACAACAAGGCATTGCAGGCAAATATCGATCCCTCGGACACGGCTGCCCTGCAGGCGCTGATCGGCGGGTTTCTGCAAATCAATCTGTCCACCGGTGCCGGGGATGCGGAGTACCGCCGCTCCGGGTCCGGCAACAGCACGTTGATCGGCGCAAAAAAGCTGGAAGAAGCACTGCGCAAAGCCCCGCCGCGGATTGAAATCGGCGGAAACAACCGTGAAAAAGCGCATATTCTGACCGGAAAAGAGCCGTTTTTACAGCAACTGGGCGTAAGTGACGCGACCGGCAGGGTACACGACAAGCGGCAGGCGGAGATCCGCCAGATCAACCGCCTTCGT
>FR890517.1:0-5001 GCA_000433415.1 Clostridium sp. CAG:448 | reverse complement strand
ATGTGGAACCGTACCTGCCGCAGGAAGGCGTTCTGCACATCTGCGATTTGTGTTGCGGCAAAAGCTATCTGTCCTTTGCGGTTTACCACTACTTTTCGGTCATCCGCGGGCGCCGCGTCCGTATGGAGGGCGTCGATCTCAAACCGGACGTCATTGCCTACTGCAACGAGGTCGCGCAAACGCTCGGCTGGGACGGACTCCGGTTCTCCTATGGCAATGTCGCCGCCTATGAAACGGAACGCCCGGTGCACATGGTCATTTCCCTTCACGCATGCGACACGGCAACCGATCTGGTTCTGGACCGCGCCATGCACTGGCAGGCGGATGTCATTCTTTCCACCCCCTGCTGCCATCACGCGCTCAACCGGGAGCTGAACTGCCCCACACTGGATTTTATTGCGGCGCATTCCATGCTGCGGCAGAAATTCTGTGACGCCGCAACCGACGCCATGCGCCTGAAACTGCTGGAAGCCAACGGCTACCGCGTTGCCGCACTGGAGCTGATCGACCCTGAAGAAACACCGAAAAACATCCTTCTGCGCGGCATCCGCAAAAAGCATTTCGACCCGAACGGCGCAGAAGCGCAGGCGCTTTTGCGCGAATACCGTGAAATCCGCGCGTTTCTGACCGGTAAAGCCGAAAACGATGATGCCGATGTCATGGAAGGCACGGGGAAAGGAGCGGCGCATGGGACTGTTTAAGAAACTGTTTCAGAGCAAGAATCCCAACAGCAAACGCTATCGCCGGGACATGGCGGAGCGCATCTGCGGTCACAGGATCCGTTATGTCACCGAAAAAATCGACGGCTTGGAAACCGTGATCGGGAAAGAGGGATCGTTGTGCATCAAAGACGACGATCTGTTGGTCTATGCCTCTGCCGACGTCCTGTTCCGCTGTCCCATTGACCAACTCTCCGCCTGGGAGCTGCTCTCCAAGGACGGCGTGGTGCTGACCGGCCCCGACAAGGAGCACGGCGGCACAGAGCGGACAGTTATGGTTTTTTACGTTTATTACCGTTGAAAAAGCACAAAGTCGACCAAAACCCCCGCCGTGTACGGAAAGCCGTGCACGGCGGGGGTTCTCTTTATGGGAAATTGTTATCCGTCAGTCTTCTTTTTTCTTCCAGATAAAACCGCAGCCGATCAGCGCCATCAGCACTGCGGCGCCGGTTCCGATCACGGAGCCGCAGCCGCCCTCGCTCTTGCCGTCGGTGGTCTCCTCTCCCGCGGTCGTGGAATCGGACTTGCTCTCCTCTGCCTTGGTCGTTGTGCCGGAAGCGGTGTTTTCCCCTGCGGTAGTCCCTTCCGCAGTGGTGCCCTCTCCGGTCACTTCTCCGATCGTATCATCCTTCTTGGTTGTCTCCTCGTCCGGAGCCGTGGTATCTTCGCCGGCAATGGGGGTGTAAACCGCTTTGACGGTGAAGTTCTTGTCTTCCATCGTGTAGGGCTCCCATGCGCCGATATACCCTTCCAGTTCGGGAACCTTCGGCTCATTGATCTTCTTGGTGCCCGGTTCAAAGGTAACCACTTCCACGGTCTGTCCGTTTGCCTTGAAGGTCACGGTGTAGGTTTTGTAGGTGTGCGTGTACTGATATGCGGCATCCTCAGAATCAAAGAACGCAACGCACTCCAGCTCCACCGCGCCCTCCGAAAGATTGCACAGAGGGTCAAAACGGATGAAATTGATTTCATAGGTTTCGGTATTCAGCGTTGCAATATCCGCTTTCGCCAGGTCAATGATGGCGTTGTGCCATGCGCCGTCCCCGATCATGGGTTCACAGAAGGAAGAAGGTTCCGCAGGACCGGCTTCCGTAGAGCTCATAAAGACCTGGAATTTTTCCGGCTTGTCGCCTTCCAGCTTCACATCGGTTCTGTAACGGACAAACATATACCGCGCGATCGTGGTCTTTTCCCCGATCATCGTATAGTAGGGATCTGCGCCGGTTGCGGTAATGGTGACGGAACCGGTGCTCTTGTCGCGGGTCATTGTCGCGTTCATGGGATCCTTGCCGTACAGCTTGCTGCCGTCCAACATCAATTTCGGCACGGAAGAACAGGGGATACGGACGTCGCGCGCTACATAGGTGTAGTTTTCCCCGTCCGCAGTCAGTGTAAACGTCTCGCCTCTTGCGTTGGTATAGGTCGCCTTTTCGCCGTCTTTGACCACTTCCGCAATCTTTTTGCCGGAGATGGTCTTGGTCACATCGTGCAGTTCGTTCTTTTCCAGATACTGCCGGACGCCTTCCTCCGTGGTAAAGCCCTTAATGTAGGCAACGTCAATCGTCTCCTCGCCGGAGAACTTGTAATCGTCACTGAAATAGTTGCGCGCTTCCAGCGGGTCAAAGCGCAGGTGCACCAGCTCCTGGGTATTGGTGTCATAGAAATCGTTCTCCGCCAGGTCGATGATGGCATAGGTCCACTCGCTGTAGGTTTCGATCGGAAACTCGATCATGTTCTGGTCGCTGGTAATGCCCGCAGCCTGCGCAATGTAGAACTGTGCGCGCGGGATCTCGGTATTGTTGCGGTACTTGAGCAACAGGAACCGTCCCACCTTGGTTGCGGAACTGATGTAATAACCGTAAGGGTCGCCCTTCTCCGATGCGGCGAAGGCCGCATAGTATTCATTATCCGTAATCTCCAGTGCTTTGAGTCCGCCTGCCTGTGCAAGTGCCGCGGAATCCAGAACGAAGCATGGCTCCGCATCGATCGGATAGTTTTCGTGCAGCTCTTTGGTCGGCGCCGTTACCGTCAGGTTGGTCAACCGGATGACCTCAAATTCCGCCTTCTCGGAGTCAACCGCCTTGATGACGACGGAATTGTACTTTCCTTCCGGAATTTTCACAGTGACATTGTACGTTGCGCTCTTGAGCGTCTCCTCGCCCTGATACTGACCGCCACCCTTGGATGCCGAGGCCAGGACATTGAACGAGTACGCAACCGCCGCGGGCTGCTCCTGTCCGTCAAAGAACACTTTATACGAGCGGACCCGGTTGTTGGTAATCACATAACCGTTGAAAAACAGTGTCTTTCCTCCTCTGCCCGCTTCATCCGCGCTGACAGTGGCGCCGTCCAGAACCAACGCCTGTTTGTCCGCTGTCGCGCCTTCCAGAGCCGTCAGTTGCCTGGACTCTTCCACATACACAAAATAGCCTTCTTCCACGGCGCCGGTGTTGAGAACCAGAACCGTCAGACACGCGGCAAGCATTGTCAGCACAAGCGCCAGTGCCATCCATGATCTTTTTTTCATCGCTGTAAAACTCCTTTACAAAGATTTCGGTGATTTCATTCTACAACAACCCCACAGGTTTGTCAATAGGGTTTATGCCGTTCCGGTCATTTATCAGCGTTTGCACCAACCTCCGGCGCATCCGGTTGTGCACTTTGACAATCCCTTCTGTTCCTTCCCTGCTTGACAAAAACACCGCTCCATGGTAAAATGAACCCGTCAACACCGCAAAACAAGGAGGATTTTCCGATGCATCCTTTTTACCGCGCAAAGCTGATAACCGACCGCGCCTTTGCCGCCCGCGCGCCGCAGAACGTTTTCCACCGGGAGCACGAACCGTTTCCCGGCGAGCCGGAAACGGAGCTTGACTGCCATCTGCTTTTCCGCCGCACCTTTTCCCTGCCGGACGGCGCACACCGGTACACACTGTACATCAGCGCGGATGACTATTATAAATTGTATGTCAACGGCACCTTTGTGACACAGGGTCCCGCGCCGGGATACCCGCAGCATTACTACTACAATACAGTCGACCTGACCCCCCGTTTGCACCCGGGGAAAAACGTCATCGCGGTCCACACCTACTACCAGGGGCTCTGCAATCGCGTTTGGGTCAGCGGCGACCACCGGCAGGGGCTGATCTGCGCCCTGTACGACCGGGACACCCCCGTTCTGTGCTCCGATTCCGCCTTCCTGGTCCGCCGCCACAGCGGCTACACGCAGACCGGGCGCTACGGATACAACACCCAGTTTGCGGAAAGCTATGACGCCCGCGTGCCGGAACACGGCTTTTTTGCGCCCGACTTTGACGACAGCGACTGGGAGCACGCGTTGCCTGCCGTCGACGATCATACCTATTTTCCCCAACCGACCGCACAGCTGACCCTGTATCCGCTGGATCCGGTCATATGCGAGCGGCACGGCGACCGCCTGTTTTTGGATTTCGGGCAGGAGATTGTGGGATATCCGCGCCTTTGCGCCCAGGGCAACGCGGGGGACACCGTGATGCTGTACGCCGGGGAGGAGCTGTGTGCGGACGGCAGCGTCCGCTGGCAGATGCGGTGCGGGTGCAATTACCGGGAATGCTTCACCCTCTCCGGCGGCAGGGACGTTTTGCCGATCTACGACTACAAGGCGTTCCGGTATATGGAAATCGAAGCCCCGTCCCATGTCCGTCTGACCGACGTGGGCGCGACGGTGCGCCACTATCCCTTCACCTGCATCCGGCACTTTTCCCTGCCCGCCGGTCTGCCGCCGACCTGTGACGCCGAGGTGCTTGAACGGATCTTTACGCTGTGCGTCAACACCATCCGTTACGGGGTGCAGGAGACCTTTATGGACTGCCCCAGCCGGGAGAAGGGGCAGTATTTCGGTGACGGCGTTTATACCGCGCTTTCCCACATGCTTCTGACCGGTGATACCGCAATGACCGGCAAAATGATTGAGAACGCGTTCTCCTCTGCCTTTATCCACCCCTGCCTGATGGCGGGCGGTCCGCAGGCTTTCGCACAGGAAATTGCCGAGTATCCCCTGATGACGCTTGTGCTCATCCCGCTCCGGTACACCTTTGACCGTGACCGTAACGCGCTTGCCGCAGGCTTCCGTGCGGCGTGCAGACTGATCGACGCCTACGCCCGCACCTACGGACGTGCGGACGGACTGATTGCCGTGCACGACAAATGGAACGTGGTGGACTGGCCGCCCGAGGCGCGGGACGGCTATGACTGCCCCCTGCCCGACACCGGAACGCCCGTGGCGCACAATGTCATCAACGGC
>FR890516.1:15943-20202 GCA_000433415.1 Clostridium sp. CAG:448 | reverse complement strand
CGGACTGCATTTCATTCTGATTTCTGCAACCGGAACCGACTATCTGCCGATTTCCGCATGCCTGATTCTCGGTGCCATCGGTGCGGCAACAGCACCTGCGGCGACTCTGATGGTGGTCAGACAGTACAAAGCGAAAGGCAAGCTGACGGATTTGCTTTTGCCGATCGTTGCGCTGGATGATGCGGTCGGACTTGTGGTATTCGCCATTTCCATGGGGATTGCCAAAGCGGTGGAAGGCGGCGCACTGAGCGTTATGTCTGTTGCGGTGGAGCCGATGCTGGAAATTGTTTTGTCGCTGGCAATGGGAGCTTTGCTCGGAGTCGCACTGTCCTATGTGGAAAATCTCTTCCATTCGCACTCCAACCGTCTTTCTCTGATGATTATGTCGGTATTCCTGACCGTTGCACTGACCAGTCTGCATTTTACGCTCGGGGAAGTCAATTTCGGCTTTTCGCCGCTGCTTGCCTGTATGATGCTGGGTACGGTTTTCTGCAATATCTGCGATTGCTCCGAGGAGATGATGGAGCGAACGGAAAAATGGACCAAGCCGCTGTTTATTCTGTTCTTTGTCATCAGCGGTGCGAACCTCGACCTGTCCGTTTTTGCAAAACCTGTGTTCGTTCTGATCGGTGCGGTGTACATTCTGGCACGGTCGGTCGGAAAGTATATCGGGGCAGGATTTTCGTCCCGTATGATGCACTGTGAGCCGAATATCGTCAAATATCTCGGTATTACGCTTCTGCCGCAGGCGGGTGTGGCGCTCGGGATGGTGAACAGCGTTGCCAATGACCCAGTATTCGGCGCTCATGAAATTGGAAAGACCATTCGGTTTGTCGTTCTGTTTGCCGTTCTTGTTTATGAGCTAGTCGGTCCGACCTTGACGAAATGGGCGCTGACCCGTTCCGGCGATATAACCGAAAAGCCTGCTGGGAAAACGGCACAACGCAAAAATCCTGACCGTGAATGAATTTTTGCTGCCTTTTATGCAGAGTTCTTCTAAAAACAAGATTGTTAAATAATTGAAAAAAACGATTGATTTTTGTTCTACGTTGCTGTATAATAATGTTACTTCCTCGCAGTAACCAAGGGACGGTCAAGCTGTTGTACCGCAACGGCGCCCAAACCGTTTTTCAGACACTGTGCACGTCCGCTACGGCAAAAGGAATGCCGTTATCTCACTAAAAACAAATTTGTGAAAGGAAACCGTGTAATTGAATCCTGTGCGGGAGAGATTTGATTATACCATAGACAAGCCATGAAAAGACGCATTCTTACGACGTTTACTCTTTTGCTGGCCGCGTTGCTGACGCTTGCGCTGGTTTCGTGCGGACCGGACGGTACAGAGGAGACAAGGGCAGAGGAGACAACAGCGGAGACAATAGAGGAAACGACAAAGGGGACAATGGAGAAGACAACAGAGGATTCCGGATATTCAAAGGGTTTGCTGTATCGTAGAGAAAATTCCGGATATTCGGTCATAGGAATCGAGAGTCCGGATAGGGACATCATTATCCCTGCAACCCACGGGGGAGAGCCTGTAACGGGCATTGGTGATGAGGCATTCAAGGATTGTACCGGTTTAACCTCAATCACAATTCCGGACAGTGTGACAAGTATTGGTCGTGCTGCGTTCGCAGGTTGCACGGGTTTATTCTCGATCACGATTCCGGACAGTGTGTCGCGCATTGGTGATTCTGCATTCTGCCGTTGCACCTCACTTGAAAGTATCACGTTGCCTTTTGTGGAGAACACGCATTTCAAAGATATTTTTGATGCCGGCCGGGTTCCCGCATCGCTGAAAAGGGTTGTGATCACGAAAGCCACGAGCATCGGGGATTGGGAGTTTGCAGATTGCGCCAGCCTGACCTCAATTACGATTCCGGACGGTGTGACAAGTATCGGTGATTATGCGTTCAAGGACTGCACCACACTGACCTCGATTACGATTCCGGACAGTGTGACGAGTATCGGCGATTGCGCGTTCAAGGGTTGCACCATATTGACCTCAATCGCGATTCCGAACAGCGTGACGAGCATCGGTGAGCAGGCATTCCGCCGTTGTACCTCGCTTAAAAGTATCACGTTGCCTTTTGTGGGGAATACACTGAACGGGTCAGAGAATACGCATTTCGGATATATTTTCGGTGCACATTCTTACAATGAAAACAGTCAGTATGTTCCGGAATCGTTGAAAGAGATTGTGGTCACGGGGGCTACGGACATCGCGCAATATGCGTTTTCCGATTGCATCAGATTGACCACGATCACGCTTTTGGACAGTGTGACGGGCATCTGTGATGCCGCATTCAGGGGATGCACCGGCTTGACTTCGATTACGGTTGGCAACGGTGTTGCGAACATCGGTGATGCCGCGTTCTATGGTTGTACCCACCTGACATCGGTTACAGTTGGCAACAGTGTGACAAGCATCGGTGATCAGGCGTTCAAGGGTTGCACCGGCTTAGCCACGATTACGCTTCCGGACAGTGTAACAAGTATCGGCGGTTCTGCGTACAAGTAGCGGCGGTTCTGCGTTCTCGGGGTGCACCGGCTTAGCCACAATCACAATTCCGGACAGTGTGACGAGCATCGACAGTGTGTTGTTCATGGGTTGTACCGGTTTGACCTCAATTACGATTCCGGACAGCGTGGCAAGCATTGGTCGTTCTGCATGCTCCGGTTGCAAGAGGTTGACCTCTATCTCATTCAAAGGCACAAAAGCACAGTGGGATGCAATATACAAAGGATCCTACTATGACTTTGGAACCGGTTCCTATACCGTCCATTGTACTGACGGGGACATTTTGGTAACTTATTAAGACAGCAAAACAGAGCTGTCTCAAATGCGCTTGTTTTGCATTTGAGGCAGCTCTGTTTGGTATATGGGATCAAACGCCTAAGTCTGTGCGGTAGAGGGATAGCTTTTCCTCTGCCGACGGGCGGTCTGCGGATTGCAGCAGGAAATAGAATTTGATTTTCGGTTCCGTTCCGGACGGGCGGATGATGATGACATCGCCATTGGCAAGACGGAAGGAAAGGACGTTGGAGCGCGGAAGACCGGTCGGTGTTGCAACGCCGTCCGGGAGGTCCGTCAATGTCTGCGCCTGGTAATCTCCGAACTGTACGACGGGCGCACCGCCGATGCTTGCCGGTGTTTTCTTGCGGTAGCCATCCATCAGTGCAGCCATTTTTGCGGGACCGTCCACGCCTTCCATGTAGATTTCCACATTGGTTTCATAGCAGAAGCCGTAACGGTCGAACAGGGCGTCCAGCGCGTCCTGCAGAGTCATTCCCTTGGCTTTGTAGTAAGCTGTCATTTCACAGATCAGCATGGAGGCGACAACCGCATCCTTATCGCGGGCGTAGGTGCCCTTCAGATAGCCGTAGCTTTCCTCAAATCCCAGCAAAAAGGTTGCCGGTACACCGGATGCCTCGTAATTTTTGATGACCTCACCGATAAATTTGAACCCGGTCAGGACATTGTGCATTTTGACACCGTGGGCGGCGCAGATTTTTGCGGCAAGCTCCGAGGAAACGATGGATTTGACCGCATAGGGTCCCACCGGCATACTGTCGGTTTCTTCATATGCCGTGATGATATAATCCATCAGAAGCGCGCCCATCTGGTTGCCGGTGATGGTTGCAAAGGAGCCGTCCGGTGTGCGGGTCATGACGCCGACACGGTCCGCATCCGGGTCCGTGGCAATCACAAGATCACTGCCGACGCGGTTTGCAATTTCAATGCCTTCCCGGAAAACCTCCGGATATTCCGGATTCGGTTTTTGTACGGTCGGGAAATTGCCGTCGATGATCATTTGCGATTCCACACAATAGAGATGCTTCAAGCCGATTCTGTGGAGAATCTCAGGAACCAAACGATAACCGGTTCCGTGCAGCGGTGTGTAGACAATGGAGAGCGTATCCGCCACCGCGGGAACGGCGCCGGGGTTGACCGACTGTGCCTGTACGCACGAAAGGTATTTTTCATCGATTTCTTTGCCGATCATGGTGATTTTGCCGGTGCGCACCGCCTCATCGAAGTCACACAGGTGCACATCACGGAAAATGTCAAGCTTAGCAATTTCCGCAGAAACGGTATCCGCGTGCTCCGGGGGCAACTGTGCGCCGTCGTCCCAGTAGGCTTTATAGCCGTTATACTGTTTGGGATTATGAGAGGCAGTGATATTGATGCCGGCGACACAACCAAGCGTACGCAACGCAAAGGAGAGCTCCGGTGTCGGGCGCAGTGCGTCAAACAG
>FR890516.1:6151-15853 GCA_000433415.1 Clostridium sp. CAG:448 | reverse complement strand
GTCATATGCGATGGCCACTCCGTCGGACGCACGTCCTTCTTTGCAGATCAGAGATGCAAGTCCCTGTGTGGCATGTGCGACGGTGTAGACATTCATGGCATTCATGCCTGTTTTCATGGTGCCGCGCAGCCCCGCGGTGCCGAAAGAAAGGTAAGAAGAGAAGCGCATGCGAATCTCATTGTCGTCATTCCGGATTTGTGCCAGTTCAAACCGTTCGGCATCCGTCAGCCGTTCTTCATTCAGCCAGCGCTTGTAATTTTCAAAATAGGTTTCCACAGATCCCCCTCCGTTTCTTTTTGTTCTGTTCTTGTGGAATTGCGCGGTAATGCCTTAAGCAGTGATGTAGGGTTTGAGCGCCTGCGCCAACTGGTCGGGGCAGGAGGAAGCTTTGCCGCCGCAGCGGATGCCGTTCAGACGTTTGTATGCCTCCTGTGCAGTCATGCCGACAATCAGTGCGGCGACTCCCTGCGTATTCCCGGAGCACCCCCCCGTAAAGGTGACGGCGGTAATGACATTGTTGTCGTCCAGGGTGATTTCGATTTTGCGGCTGCAGACCCCATGGGGGGTATAGGTAATGGTGTTCATACAGGGTATTCCTCTCTATATTTTATTCCGGACCGTGTTTTTTATACATCTCCGCGCCTGCCGGTCAAAGCAGCGGATAAAGACCAATGGGGGTAAAATGGGGGGCATCCGTACGCAAATACAGGAAGAAGGTTGCAAGATCTCCCCCGCGCACACGCATCCTGCACAGATGCAAAAGATCATCGCCGATGAAGTCCGGCTGTGTATCTACATACAATACCTGCAGTTTGCAGAGATCAGCCGCATGCAGCAGTTCCGACAGGGTCGGCAGGGTATCTGTCGGCAGTGCCAGACAAAAATGCAGATCGTCCGAAATGCCGGAAAGCGACGGGGGGAGCGCACGTATGGTTTTGCGCAGCAGGGCAAACCGTGTGCTCCCGTTGCCGTCCGGTGCGGAGACATCGCATGCGGCACAGATCTTTAGGTCATATTTCAGGATCATACCGCAGAAACGGGAGAGCCTTCCTTCCGAAGAATTGGAGACAGGCAACAGACAGTATTCGCAAATTCCGTTGTACACCTCTTCGCAGATGTCCTGAAAATGATCGAAAGCGTTGCCCGCTGCCTCCGGGAGAAAGGACAGCAAGCGCCCATAAGCGGTTTCCGAGAGCGGATTCCGGACATACGCGATCCTGCCTGCCGCGCCCTGCATGGGGGCTTCCGGTAGCAGGGAAGGCGGCAGACAGATATGCAGCCCACCGTTCTGTTGCAGGCGGCGGGAGACCTTTTGCAGAAACGAAACCCAGGCAACGGACGGAATTCCGGCGCCTTTCAGCTCCGACAGTGTCACCAGGAGATCCTCCGGATTTTCCTTTTCACGTGTGACCTCTCTTGCCAATTCGTCCAACTGTACGTCAACGGAATCCATGCAACGGTTCAGCCTGGTTCCGATCAGTTGCAGATTGGCAAGGGAAACGGTGATGCCCTCCTGCATTTCAGAGCAGTGACAAGAGGTGGAAGCTGTCCGCAAGGAAGCCGTTCAGCTCCTCAGCAGAGAGCTTCCGTTGCGAGAGCGAAGCCAGCGCATAGAGCTGTTTTGCAATGAGTTCGGATTTTTCGGTTTCGTTGTCGTTGCACAGTCCGGTCAGTTTCTGTACGATGGGGGATGCTGTGTTGACAACCAATGTCTGTTCAACCGGGAAATTCATGCTTCCCAGATCCACACCGCCTGCCGCGTACATTTTCATCATGTCGTCCATGCGGCGGGATTCTTCGCTGACATTCAGAACAACCGGTGTTTCCGTATTTTTGAGCGGCTGGAACGAAACTTTCAGCCCTTCCTGTCCGCTGACCTTGCGGAACAGTGCCGTCAGTCCTTCGTTCTCCGTGGTGTCCCCGTCGCCCCGCAGCGCATCTGCCATATCGGCATCCACCCGTTTGTACTTGACCTCCGGGTTGTAGGATTCCAACATTGCGATATATTGCATGTCCAGGGGAATATCGAATACGGCGACTTCCACCTCCTGTGCGGCAAACAGGGAAATATATTGTGCCTGCAATGCGGTGTCGGTGGTGTAATAAACTGTGTTGGGGTGCTTTTCTTTTGCTTTTTCCAAATAATTCGCGAGCGTCCGGGTGGTCCGGTCGGTCAGTGTCAGGAGGAGGGAATCTTTAACCCGGTCGTAGAATTTGCGTTCGCGGCAGCAGGCATATTCCACAAAGGTGCGGATATCCGCCCATACATTATCGTAACGTTCACGTTCGTTTGTGCAAAGCGCATTGAGCTTGTCCGCCACCTTCTTTACGATGTGCGCGGACACCTTGCTGACGTAAACATTGTTTTGCAGATAACTTCTGGAAACGTTGAGCGGCAGTTCCGGGCAGTCCAGTACGCCGCGCAGCATCAGCAGATATTCGGGGATGACTTCCTTGATGTTGTCTGCGACGAACACCTGATTGTAGAACAGCTTGACCTGACCCTCTAAGGACTCATAGCGGTTGTTGATGGGCGGGAAGTAGAGAATCCCGCGGAAATTCAGGGGGTAATCCGCATTGATATGAATCCAGAAAAGGGGATCGCGGTAATCTCCGAACACCTTGTGATAAAACGCTTTATACTCTTCGTCCGTACAGGCGGAGGGTGCCTTCTTCCACAACGGTTCCTTGTCGTTGATCGGCTTTTCCTCAATCGGTTTTACTTCCTCCTCTCCTTCGCTCTTTTCGCTTTCGGCTTTCGGAGCGCCGTCGTCAAAGTAAATGTCCTCCGGCATGAAGGCGCAGTATTTTTCCAGAACGGAACGGATTTTTGTGCTGTCGAGATATTCGGTTTCACTGTCGGAAATGTGCATCACCACTTCGGTGCCGCGGGTCTCTTTGTCACACGCTTCAATGGAGTAAGAGCCGGCACTGTTGCAGCTCCAATGCACCGCAGGGGCACCGGTGTAAGATTTGGTGTACAGTTCCACGGTGTCCGCGATCATGAAAGCGGAGTAAAAGCCGAGTCCGAAATGCCCGATGATCCCGGATGCATTTGCGTCGTTGTCCCCCTCGTATTTCTTGATGAAATCCAAGGCGCCGGACAGCGCGATGCTGCAAATGTATTTTTCGACCTCTTCTTCGCTCATGCCGATTCCGTTGTCCGACACGGTCAGAGTCTTTTCCTCCTTGTCCAGTGTGACGCGAATTCGGTAGTTTTCACTGTCAGGGATGTCCCGGACTTCTCCCAGGGAGACCAGACGCTTGAGCTTTGTAATGGCATCCGAGGCGTTGGAAACGATTTCACGCAGGAAAATATCCTTATCGGAGTACAGCCATTTTTTGATAATCGGGAAAATATGCTGTGTTTCGACGGAAATACCGCCCTGTTTTTTTGTTTCATTGATTTCACTCATCTTTATATTCCTCACTTTGTTTGTTTTTCTTCAGTTTGCGGAAGGGAGCGGACAGTACATTATAGATCTTGTCCCCGAGATTTCTCAGTACGGTCTTTCTGCGCTGCAGATCCTCTTCTGCACTGACAAGTGTGTTTTTATCATAATATTCTCCCAAATCGACGGGGAGCCCCTTTGCCGCAAGACGCTTTTCCGCCGCAGCCTTGATCAGCGTAATAATGACCGCAAATGTAGGAACCGCCAGTACCATGCCGGCGACACCGAAAAATCCGCCCATAATCGTAATCGCAGTGATGATGCAGAAAGGGCTGATGCCGGTGCTGTTTCCGATCAGGTGGGGACCCAGTACATTGCCGTCAAATTGCTGGATCAGGATCACCAGCAGGATGAACAGCCAGATCTTCTGCGGATTGGTAATCAACACGATTACGCCCGTTGGGATTGCGCCGATAAAGGGACCGAACACGGGGATGACATTGGTTACGCCGATGAATGCGGCAAGCAGGATATTGTAATCGGAAATATGGAAAATCTGGAAAATAATATAAGTAGCAATGCCGATTATCAGGGAATCCAACAGCTTTGCGCGGATAAATCCGCCGAAGGAATCATTGACCAGTGTGCACACCTCCGTGATCCTGCGGTTGGTTTTTTCGGAGAAGAATGCGCGGCGCAGTTTCATGACCTGCGCATAGCGCTTTTCCTTGGAGGCAAGCAGGTAGAATCCGATGATAATTCCCAATACGAAGTCGGCAATTGCACCGATGACGGCAGAAAGCACCGAGAAGCCCTTCCCGACAAGATCTTCCATGGAGTGGACACCGAGCAGTTTTCCGCCGGCTCCCTCAAAGAAATTCTTGGAATTTCCGACCAGGTTGCTGATATAACGCTTGATTTCGCGTGCGTTCAGATATTCTTTTGTTTGTGTTTCTTCACTGAAGCGCTGCATCCATCTGTTCAGCGTTGCGTTGATGTCCGCTACCGAGGAGTCAACATAATTGCCCCAGTTCCCCAAAAAAACCTTGATACTGTTGATCAGTTCCGGGATAATCAGGAGGAAGGTCAGGAAAACAAGCAATAACAGCGAAACTGCCGTCAGAAGAAGGGAAAGGGCGCGGCAGAGCTTCGGATGCTTTTTTACAAGCATTCCGAATACAACGTATTCAAAAAAGCGAAGTACGGGGTTTGAGAGATATGCAAGGACCAGCCCTATGATAACCGGCATCAGAATATCGTTGATTTTGTGCAGAAATCCTCCGATTGTGGCATTATTGGCAATGATGTATGCAACAACGCCGAACAGTAACAGCAGGATCAGAGACAGCCCGACCACACGCATCCTGGTACGGCGAACCTGTTTTTGGGCTTCCGTTTCCGGTGCTGCATTCTCATCTGCCGGGATCTGCGGATTTACTTGCGTTTCCTTTTGCGTAGCCATGGTAACATCCTCTCTTTTTTGAAATGTTGTCTGTGCCTGATGACTTAGTTTTTCTTTTCTTCTTTGCTTTCTTCTTCCTTTATAGTGGTATCGTTGAAGTTTGTTTTTTTCAGTTTTCTGAATGGCAGGGAAAGAACATTCCAGATTTTATCCCCGGCTTTTGCAAGCAGGGCTTTTTTGTGCCGCAGATCTTCTTCGGCGCTGACAAGCGTATTTTTGTCATAATAATCACCGAGATCTGTGGAATATCCTTTTGCACACAACCGACGTTCTGCCGCATCTTTGACTAACGTAATAATGACGGCAAAGGTGGGAACGGCGACGACCATGCCGACAACGCCGAACAGTCCCCCCATGATTGTAATCGCTGTGACCACGCAGAAGGGGCTGACACCGGTGTTGTTGCCAACGATGTGCGGGCAGATGATGTTGCCGTCAATCTGTTGAATGACAATGATCAGAATAATAAAGAGCCAGATTTTGGACGGGTTTGTAATCAGGACGATAAATCCGGTGGGAACGGCACCGATAAAGGGGCCGAGGATCGGGATGATGTTGGTAATACCGATAAAGGCTGCAAGCAGGATATTATAATCGGAGATGCCGAAAATCTGGAAGATGATGTAGGTTTCTACGGCAACCAGGACGGAGTCCAACAGACTTGCACGGATGTAACCGCCGAACGACTTGTTCACCATTGTACAGACTTCCGTAATGCGCCGGTTGGTTTTTTCGGAGAAGAATGCGTTGCGCAATTTCATGATCTGCGCATACCGTTTTTCCTTGGAGGCGAGCAGATAAAAGCCAATGATGACTCCCATGAAGAAGTTGGCAATTGCACCGACCACGGCGGAAAGAATCGAGAACCCTTTGCCTACCAGGTCGCCCATAGAGCTGACGCCGAGCATTTTTCCTGCAACCCCTTCAAAAAAGTTTTCAGAGTTGCTCATAATGTTGCCGATGTATTGTTTGATCTCGCGTGCGTTGAGATATTCTTTGGCAGTTGTGTTTTCGTTGAAACGTGTCATGATCGCATTGATTTTGTCGTTGATGTATACAACCGACTCATCTACATAGACGCCCCAGTTGCCGAGAAAGTCCTTAATACTGTTGATCAGTTCCGGTATAATCAGGAGAAGAACCAAAAAGAAGATGGCGATGATCGTGACGGCAGTCAATAAAAGCGACAGCCCCCTGCACAGCTTCGGATGCTTTTTGATCAGTCTCCGGAATACCACATATTCAAAGAAGCGCAAAATGGGATTGGCAAGATATGCGGCAATCAGTCCGATGAAAAGCGGCATCAGGATATCGTTGATTTTCCCGAAAAAGGAGCCGATGGCGGTATTGTTGGAAATGATATACGCAACCACACCAATCAGTAACAGGAGGGCAAGCGATCCTACAAAAATGCGCGTGTTGATCCGGCGGGCGCTACGGGACGGGGACTGTTTGGTTTCGACTGTTTCGTCACTGTCCGCAGGCGGCTGTGTGTTGTTTTGGGGAGGCTGTTCTTCCTGTGCGGTCGAAGCATGATTCTGTGTGTTCATCATCGGTTTCCTTCCTATTTTAGTGTTATATTTATTTTATACCAAATCTGCCTGCAAGTCAAGAGTATTACATCATTTTTATTCCGTTTTACAGGATTTACCGGTTCCAAAACGGAAAAATATCGGGAAATCTGTCTTATCCAATGCGTGCATTTTTACGGGATTGTGAAATGTGGGCAGAAAGTGATTGTAAATTTTTTATAAAATGTACGAAATACAGAGCGAATCCTATTGAAAAAAGGCGAAATGTATGATATACTGAATGACAATATGTGCAGAAGGATTTGTTCGCACGAAACAGAAAGGAACAAGACCATGAGCAATGAACAGAAGCAGCCCCAATTGAGTCCCGCCTATGAGCAGGCATACAAGAAGGTAATTGATGCAATTGATGAAGTGGAAAAGGTCGTTGTTGGCAAGCGAAGTGAAATTGTCATGCTCATGACCGCAATGCTTGCGGGGACGCATGTGCTGATTGAAGATGTTCCGGGAACCGGTAAAACAACCCTGGCGGCGGCTCTTGCCAAGGTAACCGGACTGACTTTCAAACGCGCGCAGTTTACACCGGATGTGATGGCTTCCGACATCACCGGTTTCAACATCTATAACAGGCAGAAGGAACAGTTTGAATTCCGCGAGGGACTTGTGATGTGCAATCTGCTCCTTGCGGATGAAATCAACCGTGCCTCTCCGAAAACACAGTCTGCACTCCTGGAGGCAATGGAAGAAAACAAGGTAACGGTAGACGGTACTACTTATCGGGTTCCGGATCCCTTTATGGTCATTGCAACGCAGAACCCGACAGGTTACGTCGGCACCTACCCGCTTCCGGAGGCACAGTTGGACCGCTTTGCCCTGAAGCTGCATATGGGGTATCCGTCTGCCGCAGAAGAAATCCGCATCATCAAGGCGCGCCGCGGAAACAATCCGTTGGATGAGGTTTCTGCCAAACTGACTGTGGATCAGGTCCGTGAGACCCGGCGGTTGGTTTCGGATGTCATGATCGACGATGCTCTTTACAAGTATATGGTGGATCTGATCTGCGCGACCAGACGGCACGGTGCGCTTGCGCTTGGTGCTTCTCCCCGTGCAACGGTGGCGCTGATGCATCTGTCACAGGCGTTTGCTTTTATCCGCGGAAGAGATTACGTTCTGCCGGATGACATTGCCGCGGTCTTCCGGGGGGCGATCGGGCACCGCCTGCTCCTCAAACAGGAAGCAAAACTGGCGCGTAACACGCCGGATGAGATTCTCGGGGAGATTTTGCGTGCCACCGAGGTTCCTTATCAGGGCAAGCGGTGAGCGGTTGTTTTACTGTTTCTTTGAAGAATCTGAAGGATTTGAAGGTTTGAAGATTTGAAAAAATCCGAAGGGGTGTTTGTCTATGGACGGAAAACGAACGTGTCCCAATTGCGAAAAGCCGATTCCTGCCGACCGTGCCTATTGCATGCACTGCGGTGTTTCGGTGGGGATCAAATGTCCGACGTGCGGTGCGGTTTCCCCTCTTGGAAGCAAACGCTGCAGTGCATGCGGGTACGGATTTGAAGCCGCGCGCGAAAAAAAGAAGAAGCCGCAAAAGAAAAAGAAATCCGGCATATGCGCCGGCTTTCTGAAGCGGTACGCAAATGTTATTTTGCCGGCAGGGGTTCTTTTGTTTTTGCTGATAGGGATGATATTGGTGCTGACCGTGCCGCTGACGGTTACGGTTTCGGAGGACAATCCGAAACTACCCGAGCCTGTGTCGGTCCGTGCTTTTGATCTGATTGCTTCCTTTTTCGGCGGCACTGCCGAGAGCGTCGGTACCCTGGAGTCCTTTGCCGCTTCCATGACGGCGGACGATTTTGTTTTGCATTTGCTGACGGATGCCGCCGCGGTTTGTTACCTGCTTTTGTCTGTGCTCCTTTTGCCTATGTTTTTGCTGGCGGCAGGGAATCTGTTTACCTGCGGCAAGGCGACTGCCGTGCGCCTTTTGCGCATGGGCGGGGTGTTCGGCGGACTTTGCGTTCTGCAGTTTGGGTTCAGCCGTGCGATCGGTATCTATCTGTCGGGACTGTTGGCACATTCACGTGACGGAGATCTGTTTACTCTGCGGACAGGCGGAACGGCGATGGGGCTTTTGATTGTCGGTGTGCTTTGCGTCGCGTATGTGTTGTTTTATTACCTTTGGTATTTCCGTAAGACCGTTGTTTTGGACAGGGAGCGCAGTTTGCCGGACCTTTTATTCCGCAATCCGCTGATCCGGGCAATTCGTTCCCGCCGGAAAAAACGGGGGCGCGACCGGGGCGTTGTGTATGAGAAAAAAGAGGCTGCGGTGCGTGTTACCAAACGGTTTTCCCTGTATGTGATTCTTTTGGTTGCCGCGTTGATCTTTACGCAGGCACTTGCCAATGTCGCTTCGTATATCTGTTTTTTGTTCTTGCTTTTTGTGCCGCTGGTTCTTTTTCTTTATGTACTGACGGCAAAGAGTGCGCTGACGGTCCATATGATTTCGGATTCCTGTACAGTGGAAAAAGGACAGCCGAGTACGTATGAGTTTTGTATCAACAACCATTTTGTATTTGCGTATCCCTTTGTGGAGGCGAAGATCAGTCTGCCGCAGACCAACAGTGTGCGGTGCGCGGAGCGAACCGTTTATGTGGCAATTTCTCCGTTTGCACAGTACCGGATGAAAAATACAGTGACATTCCGATTCCGGGGAACGTATGAAATCGGTGTCCGATGCTTCTATGTCTATGACTTTTTCCGCCTGTTCCGTGTCCGTGTTGATGTGAATAACATGGAGTCCGTATCGGTGATGCCCCGCAGACTGCAAATCAACCCGGAGTCCGCGGAAGCGGTTGCGGATTCCGCGGCACGCACAGTCAAATCGCCGATTACATATGATAAGCTGGAGGTCAGCGACATCCGTGAGTACAGAAGCGGAGACGCGCTGAAATCCATCCACTGGAAGCTGTCCTCCAAATCGGAAGAGTTTATTGTCAGAGAATACAACACGGGTACCGCAAATATGACCTTTGTTTTTTGCGACCTTGCGGCACGTTACCCGTCTGCCGCACCAGCGCCTCCGGGAATTGAGGGCAAACAGGACAGAAAAAACGGAAAGCATACCAAAAAGAAGTCCGGCGCGGGCGCGGCAACGGAAGGTCAGCCGCAGGTGCAGGTCGATGTGCAAGCGCCGTCCGACCCGCACTACTATGAGGATATGAACGAATTTTTGGCAGACGGCGTAGTGGAACTGACCGTGGCGACCGTATTGCACGAACTGCGTGACGGCAGGATTGTGACGCTGTTTTGGTTT
>FR890516.1:0-6091 GCA_000433415.1 Clostridium sp. CAG:448 | reverse complement strand
CTGTCCGGAAGATTTTGACCTGGTTTTCAGGGAATTTGCAACGGCGCCTCTGTGTACACCGGATAAGTCGCTTTCAAGGCTCTGCGCAATGGCGGGTGACGGAGAGAGCACTAAGCAGATCTTTGTGACCGGTGCCATGGACCGTGGGGCGGTCGGTGATTTGTGTAGTATCCCGGGACTTTCGGAAGGAACCGGATTCGGTACTGCCGAGGTGTTGCTTTACAACCCGGAGGAGCGTTACGCAAACCGCGAGGCGCGGGCGCTGTATCTGGAGGTCTGTCGGGAGCAGTTAGCCGAAAGCGGACTTTCCATGCAGGTTGTCCGATTGCCGTCCGATGCCGCTGTTTCCCCCGCGATCGACTGCGGGGCAGTGTTACACGGAGAGGAGGAACCCGCACATGGCTGAACGTGAAAGGAAAAAAAGAACTGCTTTGAAGGACAGTCGGAAGAAAAAAGAGAAGTCCGGAAACAGGCATGCCGAAAAAATATTGCCGCCGGATCAGCGACCGTTGCTTTGCCCGCCGGACCGCGGAAACAGAGGGGTTGCCTTCCGTGTGCTCGGAACCGTTTGCCGCATTCTGATCATTGCGACACTCGTGCTCGGACTGACGGTGTTTTTGTGTGATGCGCTGAATCTGGGACAGACAGCCGTTCAATTGCAGAAGCCAGGTTCCAATCTGTACACGGCACAGACGCAGGCGCAGAGCGGCAGGCTTGTGTTCGGCTGTCTGGCAATCACCGTGATTGTGTCGCTTCTCTGGATGGGCAGATATTATACACTCATCGGTGCCGGATGTGCCGGGTTCTATCTTTTGAGCGCAGCGCTGACAAAAGATTATTTCGGTTTTCTCTATGCCTCCGGACAGACGCTTTACAACAGTGTTCTGGAGCGTCTTGCCGCAAACAATTACCGCAGGGATCTGATGGAGAGCCTGATGGTTGAAGTCCGGAAGAATGAAGCGGTATACGGCGATGCGGATTATAAAACGGCAGGGCTTTTGCTGTTGGCATTGGTGTTTGCGCTCTTCCTGGTACCTTTTCTGATCCGCCGGGTGAGGTTGATCCCGCCCGCAATCCTTTGCACGGGAATTCTGGTGACGGTGTTTACCATGAACATCTCCCGCGGAACGGTCGGAATTTCACTGTTGATCGTGGCTTTTTCCGCCGTATTGGTGATGTATGCCTATGATCGGATTTTTCGGAAAAACAATGCCCATGCCGATCGGTATGACAGCGAAAAAACCATGTTCGGCGAGGATGACCGTCCTGCGCTTTCCGAGGAGCTGAAGAAACGCGTCGGTCAAGAACAGGGAAAACGGAAAGAACGCGCGATGTACCGGGCGGACAAAAAAGAACTGGACAGACAGGAGCGCGCAGTCAGAAAATATGACCGTGCCACGCGGAGCTCACGTGTTGCCATGGGAGGCATTGCCGGTTTTGCCATGCTGATTCTTGCGGGCGTGGTGATCCTGTTTCCTGCCATGGCACTTCAGGAAAAGCTGGAGATTCCATGGTTGAGCGCCAAATTCCAGTATGCCCGGGATTTTGTCACCGCACTTTTGCAGGGGGACGAACAGACGCTGGACATTCTCGATTTTGAGTCCAACAAAGATGTGTTCAAACCGCACGACACGACCGCGAAAAAACAGGAGTTTGACGGGACACAGATCATGTATGTGCAGACCCGATCCAATACGCCGATCTACTTCCGCGGTTGGGTTGCGACCGATTATGTGGACGGTGCATGGTATCTGAAAAAGCAGGCGGAAACAGAGGGGGAGGAAGCGACAGACAATGTCCGGGAATTCCATACCGCGTTCGGTGCGGACGCGTTTCCGGATGAACAGATGAAGATCCGTTTCTTCCGTTTCGTATATCCGTCGCAGACGGATATTCTGGTAAATGACGGCGGCAAAAAGACGGACTACACGGGGAAGGTTCGCTCCTTTGAAAAGTTCGGATTCAATGCGTTGCTGGTCAGCGTACGGCGCATCAATCTCCGTTCCTCTCTGGCGTATTTGCCTTCCTACTACGATGTCGCATTTACCGGAAAACCGGAGGTGCTCCGGTACGGAACCGTACAGGCGGATGACAAACGTTTTGTCAATTATTTTGACGGTATTTACACCGGCAGAAGCTTTTATAAAAATCAGACTGCCGATACGCCGACCACGTATGCTGCGGTCACTTTTGCTCCCGTTATGAGGCGGGACTGGGCATCGGAGCTGTCAAAAGGAATTGCCGCTTATAATGTGCAGAAAGAGGCAATTTTTTTGGAAAATGAGGCGGGAAGGAATCTTGATGCGGAGATCACTGTCAATGGCAGAACGCAAACCGTGACAGTTCGTTACCAGCGCGGCAATGATGTGATATATACGTCGACCTATTCCGCCATGGAACAGCACGGGAATGCGGAGCTTTCCTATGTACTGCTTGCCTCCGATGCATATGTGCTGCGCCTGGATGCCACACAGATCAAACAGCGGAAAATGGACGTGTATACAACGGTATACACCCTGCAGGGCGTCAACGCAGTTGCGCTGCAGAACGTACTGTCCCTTGACGGGGAGCCGGAGAGTATGTACCGGATGTACAATGACAGCGATGAGGCGCAAAGGCGTACTGCCATCCGGGAATTTGAAACGGAAGTCGCCTATACGGATTTTGTCTACCGGACTTACAGCAGAGGCGCCGGCAGCGAGATCATCCGTGAAATTGCGGATCGAATCGCGGAGAATGCAGATTTTGACTGCAACCTTTCTGCGATGCGTACCTCTACAAACCCCGGTACTTATGCAAACAGAGATCGGTTGGTGCGCGGTGTGATTGATTACGTCATTGATCCGGAAAAAGGACTGGGGTGTACCTACAGTTTGGAAATGGATCGTGCAGGGCTTGCGGATGCCGCATTGGACGGGATAGAAAACTTTCTGACCGTTACCAAACAGGGGTATTGCGTACAGTTTGCGTCTGCAACCGCATTGATTTTGCGGGAGTACGGGATTCCCTCGCGGTATGTGGAAGGATATATTGCAACGGATTTCAAGCGCGCAAACGGTTCGGACCCATTCACCCTGTATACATATGTCAGGGACTATCAGGCACATGCTTGGGTGGAGGTCTGGTTTGACGGGATCGGCTGGGTGCAGTACGAAACAACTCCGTATTACTACACCGACATGTATGGGAGCGATTCGCAGACACCCGGACCAAACGGTGGTTTTACACCTCCCGTCACAGAGAATACCGATACCGAAGCGATAGAAACCACGTCTGAGGTGATGACGAATGAAGAGGGTGAAACGCTGACGCCGGATGAAATTGCGTCCATCCTGGAGGAAGAATCCAGACGGGAAGAAGAGCGGCGCATGCAGCGTCAGATGCTGATCGGCGCGTTTGCATTCCTCGGCGGATGCGGGCTTGTGCTTGCGATTGTTCTGTTTTTGCGCAGTGTTGTTTCCAAGGCGAAGAAAGCGGAGGAGCATCGGCGCGAAAACGCGGAGATTGTGCTCAGTGACCGATTCGGAGAGAATTCAGGGGAGCGCGAACGGCGCGAGTTTGCCGTTTCCATGATTGATGACGTCAATGAGCTATTGCGGATATACGGAATCACACCGGAACCGGGAGAATTCCGTGACGCATATGCAAAACGGATTGCATTTGCATTGCCGGATGTGCTTGGAAAGCCTGTGGAGTATCCGGATTTTGTATTCCCGCAACCGGAAAACGGTAAGCGTGTCAAACCGGCGGTTACGGATTTGCCGGATTCTCCGATTCGCGTGGGAGAGGTTTTGAATGCCATTGCCGCCGAGGAATTCGGGCACGGTATGACTATTGCGCAGATGAAAACGGTGGCGCAGTTCTATCTGCTTTTGCGCGAGGGGGTTCATCGGCATATCGGTTTGTGGCAGCGCTTTGTGCTGCACTATATCAAACGGAAAATATGACAGTGAAAACTGTATATTAAAAAGGGAAAGGGAAGATTGACATGAAAAAGAGAAAACATTGGATCCTTTGGGCACTGTTCGCGCTTTTGCTGACGGTGTGCCTCGTGACGGCAATTGCCTGCACGGGAGGGAAAGACGACACCGGTGACACGACTGCCGCGGACAAAACCGACGGGGAACAATCGCAGACGACCGATCCGGCAGAATCGAGCGGTTCCGAAGAAACGACCGGTTCCGATGAAACGGGATCAGGATCCGCAGAGGAGACCTCGGGCAACGCGGAAGAAACCACGGTACAGCGCGTGCGTTACGAGGTGGAAGAGGTAACCATTCAGCATACAGGCTATCCGGACGAAAAGCTTGGCATGCCGGTACACGAGAGAGACGACAACGTCACAAAATTGCTGGGTGCCAATTTTTCCAGCGGGGATGCGACACTCGACGGTCTGGCATCTGCACGTAATCTGGATGTTACATCCGTTTCGGACGGAAAGTTCAGAATGCCGTATAGCAACGGCGCTTTCGGCGGCAGCTGGACGACCTGGGCGCCTGAGGTTTCCATGGCATTTGACCGGTACAAGCAGGTACAGCTTTCCTGCAATATGATGGTTCCGACGGCTGACGGCAACGCAAACTGGTTCGGCGCTTTCTGGGGGTGCTATGTTTCCAATTATACCGAGAAGATCCCGGATAATCCGGGAGACGGTCTGTGGTTCTCGTTCTCCAGAGAAAATAAGCTGACCGTATACGGTGCGGATATCGCTTCCTGGGCAGGCGGACTGGTTTCGCTTGACCTGCCCGTTTCGGTTGCCGATGCGGAGCAGGAGATTACCATTCTGTGCACGCCGGAACGTACCACCACCGTATATGCCATGGTAAACGGAACGCGGGAGGTCGTCTGTAAAGTGACCTTTGAAGACGGGATAATGCGTATTTACAACGGTAAAGCAGAACAGGTGTATGAACACGCCGCAGATGTATCTACATTGAGTGGAGATCACTTTGTGCTTTTTACACACATGGGGAGCATACAGATGGATAATTTGAAAATTCTCGGCTGTGACCGGGATTATGTGGAAACCAAGAAAACCATCAAAGCGATTCCTGCTGACGGATACTCGCTGGGATTGGATTATGATCATGCCGATGAACTGATCAGTATCTGCTATTCGATTTGGTTTGACGGTATCCTCGGTTCGGGCACGGATCCTGTAACGGATTTCAACAATATTACAGAGGCGCTGGAAGGCAAACGGAACTGGGGCGGTGTGACTGCGTTCCATTATTGGGCAAAGCCCGCACAGGGATATTACAGAAGTTCGGATAAGGCTGCTGCACGCAACAATCTGCAACTGCTCGGCGATGCCGGAGTGGATTTCCTGATTTTGGACCTGACTAATCACAATGACGGCTATGCAATCGGTTCGTCGCTTTGGAACGCTTGGGTCAAGGCACCGATTGAGACGTTGCTGGATTGCATTATGGAAATGCGCAGCGAGGGAAAGACGGTTCCTTATGTGGTAATGTGGTGCGGCGTTTCTGCCGAAGGCAAGCTTTTGGATGATCTTTACAACACCTTCTTTGCAGAGGAAAAATGGAAAGATTGCTTTGTTTACAGCGAGGGCAAGCCGTTTATGCTGACAACGCAGAAGCCGATCGAGTTCAAGCGCAGGGATTTGTATACCGTCCGCAAAATGTGGGGATTGACCAACGATCGAAATATCTGGAGATTTTTGAGCGTTGACAACACCAATACCGTTGCGAAGGATAAAAACAAAAATCCGGAGCAGATCGGTGTTGCGGTTGCGTCACAGGAAACCTACATGAGTGAGCCGACAGCGCATGGCAGAGATGGCGGCAGATTCTGGAACAAACAGTGGCAGGAGGCTTTCCGTGTTCATCCCAAAGTCGTTACGTTGACATGGTGGAATGAATGGGCAGCACAGATGTTTATGGTGGACGGAAAGAGGAGTTTTGTGGATAACTACAATCAGGAGTACAGCCGCGACATCGAACCGATGGCGGGCGGACACGGGGATCAGTATTACAAGTGGCTGTGCGAATACATCCGTGCGTACCGTGCCCATGAGGAATGTCCGGAGCTGATTGAAAAATAATGTTTCAGGAGCGGGCTGACCGATCAC
>FR890515.1:2596-4043 GCA_000433415.1 Clostridium sp. CAG:448 | reverse complement strand
CCGCTCCCGGATGCGCCTCCGCCGCCATATTGTAATAAACGTAAGCCTGCCTGCTGTCCACCGGACCGCCCCAGCCGTCGGCAAAGCACTCGCCGAGCAGAAGCATCGCGCCGACACTGCCCGCATGCGCCGCACGCAAAAGCTGTACACGCGCTTCCCGGTAGTCGCGCTGGGTGCCGATGGCATAACAGTAGCATCTGCCGCAATTGTATTTACCGTCCGTCACACCGCTTTTTCCGGACGCGCGGTAATACTGCATCGCCTGTGTCTTATTGACGCGCACGCCCAGTCCCTTCTCGTGGCAGACCCCAAGCGCGTTCATGGCATCGCCGTTCTGTCTGTCCGCCGCCATCCGGTACCAGACCACTGCTTCGCTGTAATCCTGCCTGCCCATCTCGCCGTAGAACCAACAATCGCCGAGCACGCGCATGGCATCGGTGTTTCCCTTTTCCACGGCATGCTGCAAAAGCGCGCGTGCCGTTTCGACATCGCGCAGAACACCCTCGCCGCGCAAATAGCACATCCCCAGCCGGTAATCCGCCGCAGCAATGCCGTCCTCCCCGTCGGCGGCAAGAGTATAGTTGCGGACCGCTTCGCACAGATCGCGCACAACGCCGATTCCGCACCGGTAGCACTCGCCGACCTCATACTGTGCCCGGCGGTCTCCGCCGTTTGCCGCCAGACACAGCCAACGGAAAGCGGTTCCCGCATCCCGCATGACACCGCGACCGGTGCGGTAACACATGCCGATGCCATACTGTCCCTCCGCGCTGCCGCAGGCGGCTGCCTTTCGGTAATACTTCGCCGCGCGGGCATAATCTGCCTTTCCGTATCTGCCGGTTTCACTGTAGGACGCCAGAAGCAGGAGTGCCCGGGGCTGTCTGCGTTCCCCTGCCGTTTCCAACAGATGCAGGGAACGCTCGGCATCCGGAGCTGTTCCGACGCCGTCGCGCAGGCAAAGCGCCAGGCGGTAGCAGGCATTCGGCTCCCGCTGTTTCGCCGCCTTCTGCAGCCATGCAACCGCAGCCGTTTCGTCCTTGGGAACACCGTTTCCGAAGAGCAGGCAACCGCCAAGATTATTCTGTGCCGGTGCATATCCCTTCTCCGCCGCCGTGCGGTACAGCTCCGCCGCCCGCGCGAGATCGCGCGCAATGCCGTCTCCGAACTCATAGCACATGCCCAAGTAATAGGTTCCCTCCGTACTTCCCTTCTGTGCCGCACGGCGGTACCATTCCGCGGCTTCCTCATGATTTTTTTCGCATCCTCTGCCCTCGTAGGCACACCTACCCAGGCGGAACATGGCGCCTGCGTGTCCTGCCTGCGCCGCCGTGCGGTACAGGCGGACTGCCTCCGTGTCATCCTGCGGGACACCGCGTCCGCTTTCATACAAACGTCCGAGTGCGCACTGTGCCCCGGCATGTCCCGCCGCGGCGCACGACCGGAACAG
>FR890515.1:0-2516 GCA_000433415.1 Clostridium sp. CAG:448 | reverse complement strand
GCCAGCCGATACGCCGCACGCCTGCTTCCCTGCTCCGTTGCGGTGCGCAAAAGCTGTACGGCACGTTCGCGATCTCTTGCGACGCCGATACCGTCCAGACAACAGACTGCCGTGTAATAGGTTCCCGCCGTATGCCCGCAGTTGGCGGCGCGGGAGAACAGAAGATATGCCTCATGGGGATTGCGTGCCGTTCCGATGCCGTCGCGACAGCATTTTCCCAGGGCAACCGTACCGTCCGCACTGCCGCCGTCCGCGGCGCGGCGGAACCACAGCACCGCATCCTCCGGCAAGCGGGGCAGGCAGGTGCCGCGCAGATATGCCTCCCCCAGGCGGAACATTGCCGTCGGATTTCCGCCGCACGCGCGCACCGCATCTTCAAAAACGACTGCACCTGGATCCCCGGGCAAACTTCTGCCGGCATCCCTGCACGCAGGAAAGCGGGAGAGCACACCGATTGCAAGGAGGCGGAACATGACTTTTGCCGCCTGCTCGTCCTCGGGGTACCCGGCGGGAATTTGGACGGCATCCGACGCGGAGAACCGGGCGACCAGCGCGGAGAGCCGGGCGACCAGCTCCGAGGAGCCGGCATCGAAAAAGACGACCGGCTTTTGCGACGCCATGGCAAGGCGGACATATTCCCCTGCCGGGTGCTCTGCCCCTGCGCCGGGACCGGCAAACAGCAACAGGGCATCCGCCGCCGCGACCCGCTGTTCCGTTTCCGGATCTTTCGGCTGTACGGGGGAGCAGAACCGGAATCCGAAATTCTGCACCGACGCAAGAATCGCATCCCTCTGCGCGTCACGCAGTGCGGCAAAGCAAAGACACAGGTAATGTTTTCCCTCACCAAGACCGTATTCCATCCGCATATTCCCCCTTTTTTCCGTCCATGTGCAAAAAAATCCGTACCGACCGCAAAAAATTACAAAAAAGGTCTTTTTTTCGACCGCGATCTGTAGTATAATAGATTTACACTACTATTATAGCGCAAATACGCCCTTTTTGCAAGCGTATTTCGGAAATACAGAGAAAAATCGGAGGACAACCTATGAAGCAGAGTTATTCTTTGACCATTGCCGATATGGCATTGGATATCACGACCGACGCCTCGCCCGAGGAACTGGAAAACATCGTCGGGATTCTGGACCGGCGCATCCGCGAAATCCTTCTGAAAAGCCGCCGCTGTTCCAAAAACGAGGCAGCTCTGCTTTGCGCGCTCGGTCTGTGCGCGGACAAGCTTGCGCTGTCGGAGGAAAACCGCACGCTCACGCAGAACGCCGCGCTCGACAAAGCCAAAATCGACGCGCTGAATCAGCGTATCAGCGTACTGGAGGCGTCCCTTGCCGCAACCAACCGCAGAGCCGGAGGTGTGGATTCCATGCCGGTACAGCAGTCCCCTGCCGGCGTTGAGGCGGCGCCGGAAGCGCCTGCCGCACCGTCCGCCGATTCCGACCTGCAGAAGCCCAAGCAGAAAACGAAAAGCAAGGTCGGATCCATGTTTGATCTGCTGACCTTTACAGATGTCTGAGATCCGCAACAAAACCGCACTGCCGGAGTTACTCTGCCCGGCAGGCTCCCATGAGGCGCTGGAAGCGGCAATTGAGGGCGGTGCCGACGCGGTCTATCTGGGCGGCACCGCCTTTCATGCGCGGATGCATGCGCAGAATTTTACACGTGAGACACTGGGAGAAGGCATCCGGACCGCACACCGCTACGGCGTCAGCGTTTATCTGACGCTGAATACACTGGTCTACGACCGGGAGCTGCGCCCTTTTCTGCATGCGGCGTATGAAGCCGCCGAGCTGGGGGCGGACGGTCTGATCGTTGCCGATTTGGGCGGCGCCGCAGCCATCCACAGGGAAATGCCCACGCTGCCCCTGCATGCCAGCACGCAGATGTGCGGGCACAACGCCACTTTCGGGCAACTGCTCCGGGAGCTTGGGTACAGCCGGATTGTGCTGGCACGGGAACTGTCCCTGTCCGATATCCGGGAAGCCGTCCGGGAAAACCCGCTTGAAGTGGAGATTTTCGTACACGGCGCGCTTTGCGTCAGCCAATCGGGACAGTGCCTTTTTTCCTCGCTGGTCGGCGGCAGAAGCGGCAACAGAGGGGAATGTGCACAGCCCTGCCGGCTTCCCTATACCGGCATTTGCGGGGGAGAAAAATGCGCCAAAAGGGCGACGGCGTACCCGCTTTCTCTGAAAGATCTCTCCCTTGCCCGTTCCCTGCCTGCGCTGATCGACGCGGGCGTCGCCTCCCTGAAGATCGAGGGACGGATGAAGTCCGCCGCCTATGTTCTGGGGGTGACGCGGATTTTCCGCCGCCTTTTGGACGAGCGCCGGGGCGCAACCGATGCGGAAATGCAGGCGCTCGGCGCGCTTTTTTCCCGTTCCGGCTTTACCGACGGCTATTTTCGTGAAAAGATCGGGGACGGGATGCTGGGTGTGCGTTCCGAATCGGACAAGGACGCTTCCCGCACACAGCAGACGTTCGGCGGCATCACGCGCAAAATTCCCCTC
>FR890514.1:6536-7194 GCA_000433415.1 Clostridium sp. CAG:448 | reverse complement strand
CCTTACCCTGTACGGACACGCGCGGATTGCCACGCACCCGATCCGCAGTCTGTGGATCCTGGCGGGAGAGACGCTCTCGCTCGCCGAACAGAAAATCAAACGGAAAATCGGAGGTAACAAGGAACATGAGTCATGGGATGATTGAAAAGCGACCGGAAGAGCTGGACGAAAACTTTTTCCGCGCCATCGGACAGGATTGGATGCTGATTACGGCACAAAAGGACGGCAAGGTCAACACGATGACCGCAAGCTGGGGGTTGGCGGGCGTTCTGTGGAATCTGCCGGTTGCGGTCTGTTTTGTCCGCCCGCAGCGCTACACGCACACGTTCACGCAAGCCGCGGACGTCCTGACGCTGTCCTTCTTCACCCCGGAATACCGCGATGCGCTTGCTTTATGCGGGAGAAAAAGCGGGCGGGACTGTGACAAGTTCAAAGAGACGGGACTAAGGGTCCTCACCGACGGCGAATACGCATACCCCGCACAGGCGCGTATGGTTCTCTTTTGCAGAAAAATCTACGAAGACGAGATCAAAAAAGCAAACTTTTTGGATCCGACGCTCCTAAAGAATTACCCCAAGGACGATTTCCACACGGTTTACATCTGCCGGATCGAAAAGGTTCTGATCAGAGAATAAGCATCAAAAATGCGGCTCGATCC
>FR890514.1:4123-6520 GCA_000433415.1 Clostridium sp. CAG:448 | reverse complement strand
GATCCGTAAAAGGACCGCGCCGCATTTTATTGTAACCGTTTGGTTACATTATTGAATTTCCAACCGTTTTGCGGTCGGGACAACCTTTTCTTTTTTGGGCAACAGGAGCGTCAGAACGCCGTCCTTGTAGGATGCGGTGATCTTATCGGCATCGATTTCGCTGATATCAAAGCTCCGACCGACCGATCCGCTGACACGCTCGTAGCAGACGTATTTGCCGCGTTTCTGTTCGTCCTCGTGCTCGGAATGGCGCTCCGCATGAATGGTAAGCACTTCATTCTCCACATTCAGCTGAATATCTTCTTTCTTGAAGCCAGGCAGATCCGCTTCCAGCTTGTACATGTTTCCTTCATCTGTGATGTCGGTGCGGAAACTCATGGACGTGGTAACGGGCGTACCGAACAGGCTGCGCTCCAGCATTTCCATCTCGCGGAAAGGATTGTAGTAACTGACAAGATTATTTTTACGGTTCAACATACTGAACACCTCCGAATATATATAAGTTCTTTTTTCATTTTCCCGTGCGCTTATGGCACCGTCCCGCCGCACGGACCTGCAGGACTGCCGGTATCGGTCCGGAACACCATCTTTCGGTCTCCCTTCCCTTTACGCATAATAGTATAGCAGAGAAAAAGCAGTTTTGCATGAACATTTCGTGTTTATTTTGTAAACATTAGCACTATATGTGCCAGAGTGCTAACAATTTTCGGGTGGTAAATGAGGATTCCACATAACTTCCTATGCCTATTTTGGCAATCAAGTGCATATTGTGCCATTTTCGACAGCGTGCCGGCAAAGGAATCTGCGGCGTGAAAAATCAGACAGATTTGCAAAAATGTCAGAATTTTTTGCACGGAAGAAAAAATGACGCTTGTGCGGCGGGGGGCTTTATGGTTTAATAGATATGGAAAAATATTTTTCGGAGGTTGACAACCATGCGCAAAGTAAAAATCATCACCGACTCCTGCGCCGATATTCCCGGAGCGCTGTTGGATCGTTACGATCTGGATTATGCAAGAATGAACACCGTTTACGACGGAAAGCAGACTGCCGCATCCCTGCGGTGGGAATATTACTCTCCGCATGAGCTGTACGAGCTGATGCGTCAGGGTAAGCGCGTCACCACGACGCAGGTTCCGGCGGAAGAATTTCATCGTATCTTCCGTCTGTATCTGGAACAGGGGATGGACATTGTCTATATCGCCTGCTCGGTCAAGCAGTCCGGCTCCATCAACACGGCGGGCGTTGTGGCAAAGGAAATGGAGAAGGAATTTCCCGACGCCACCATCTGTTGTATTGATTCCTTCAACGCAAGCGACGGCGAGGGAATGCTTGCCATCCGCGCCGCAGAGCTGCGGGATCAGGGATTGGGCGCACAGGAAATCGCAAACGAGATCATTGCAATCCGCAAAACGGTCAACGAATACATCACCGTGCACACACTGGACGCTTTGCGCCGCGCGGGACGGGTCAAAGGCACTGCCGCATTCTTCGGCAACCTTTTGGGCGTAAAACCGATCATTATTTCGGATGCTGACGGTGTGCAGACACCGATCAAGAAGGTCAAGGGACGGCAGAATTCCATAACGGAGATTGTGAACCTCTTAAAGGAAAGCATTGTCGAACCCGAAAAGCAGACCGTCTACGTCGTACACGCCGACTGCCCGGAGGAGGCTGAGGCACTGAAACAGCGCATCCTTGCCGAGATTCCCTGCCGGGATGTCTTTGTCAACTATATCGGTCCGATTGTCGGCGCCTCCATCGGTCCGGATGCCATCGGCGTATTCGCTTTCGGCAAACCGGTCACTTACCGGATCGGCTGAGGAAAAACGCATACTGTCAGAAGGAGAGAAGCGAACATGGAAATGACAGGCAGCAGAATCAACGGAATCCAATTTCGCGAAATGGTTTGCGGCGGCGCGCAGGATCTGCGCGCCAATGCGGAAATTGTGAATAATCTGAATGTGTTCCCCATTCCGGACGGCGATACGGGGGACAACATGAGTATGACCATTGAGGGTGGGGTCACTGCCTCCGCCGGCGAGGTTTCGGAATCCCTTGCCACGCAGTCGGACAAAATCGCACACGGCATGCTTTTGGGAGCGCGCGGCAATTCCGGCGTCATTCTTTCCCAGCTGTTTGCCGGCATTGCGATGGGCTTTGCCGACATGGAAGAAGCCGATGTACGGGCAGTGGGCGAGGCATTCCGTTCCGGGGTACGCCGCGCGTACGGTGCGGTCGGGACGCCCGTGGAAGGAACCATTCTGACCGTCGCGCGGGAAGCAACCGAATACGCCTGCGACCGCATCACCGCGGAGAGCACCATCGAATCCTTCTTTTCGGATTTTGCGCGCGAGCTCCGTCTTTCCCTGGACCGGACGCCGGATCTGTTGGCGG
>FR890514.1:0-4050 GCA_000433415.1 Clostridium sp. CAG:448 | reverse complement strand
GGGCTGGTATATGTAATTGAAGGAATGCTCCGCGTTCTGCGCGGACAGCCTGCCGCAACCCCGGCCAGCGCGACACAGGCAAGCGGTAAGGCGCCCATTGACACGTCCGCATTCGGTCAGGACAGCGTCATGGTCTACGGCTACTGCACCGAATTTCTTTTACAGTTGCAGACCTGCAAGGTCGATCCGGACACCTTTGACATTGCCGTCATCACCGATTATCTGGAAACCGTGGGCGACTCGATTGTCGCGGTCAAGAGCGGGTCGGTGGTCAAGATTCACGTACACACGCTGATTCCGGGAGAGGTGCTTTCCCACTGCCAACAGTACGGCGAATTCTTAACGCTCAAGATTGAAAACATGACTCTTCAGCACACCGAAGCGGTGGTGCGGAACGATTTTTCGGACAAACACGCAAGCAAAAACCAGCACAAGGCATACGCTGTGGTTGCGGTGGCGTCCGGCAAAGGCATCACGGAGACCTTCAAAAGTCTGGGCGCCGACGTCATTGTGGACGGCGGACAGACCAACAACCCCTCTGCCGAGGATTTTCTGCACGCATTCGACTCTCTGGATGCGGACACCATCATTGTGATGCCCAACAACGGCAACATCCGCATGGCAGCGGAACAGGCTGCCTCCCTGTACGAAAAGGCGGATGTGCGCGTACTGGAAACCGCCTCTATCGGGGACGGGTATGCGGCGCTGACCATGCTGGATTTCACCTCCGGCGACACCGATCAGATCATGCAGAATCTGCGGGACGCCATTTGCGGAGTACAGACGGGGCTGGTCAGCCGCGCGGTGCGCGACGCGCACATGAACGGCATTGACGTCCGGGCAAACGACTATATCGGGTTCTGCCAAAAGACTATGTTGGCATCGGATCCGGACAAGAACGCCGCGGCACTGCGGCTGTGCGAAAAAATGGAGCTCGGCGCGCATGATATTCTGATTCTGATTGCGGGGGCGGACTGCACCCTTCCGGAAGCAGAGGCACTGCACAAGGTGATCAAAGAAAAATTCCCCTCCGTTGAGATCTACCGGATCGACGGCGGTCAGGAGGTTTACGATTACATACTGATTGCGGAATAAGGCAATCACGGAAAGGAAACGCATGTACTCGGTATTCACAAAAGAAATGAAGAAGGATTACACCATCCTTGCCCCGGACATTTTCCCCATCCACATGGAACTGGTCAAGGAAATTTTCCGGATGTACGGGTATCACCTGGATATTCTGCACTACACCGGCAAGAAGGTGGTGGACACCGGGCTTGAGCATCTGCACAACGATCTGTGCTATCCGGCAATCTGCATGCTGGGGCAACAGCTCTACGGTCTGACCTGCGGCGACTACGACCCGCACAAGACCGCGCTGATCCAGTTTCAGACCGGCGGCGGATGCCGTGCCTCCAACTATATCTGGCTGCTTCGGAAAGCGCTGTACAACATGGGGATGTCCGACGTACCGGTCATCTCGCTGAGTTTCAATAAAATTGAGGAGTGCCCCGGTTTCAAGGTCACTCCTCCCTTCCTTGCAAAGGGACTGATGGCAATTCTGTACGGGGATATGCTGATGCTGCTGCGCAATCAGGTGCGCCCGTACGAACAGCAGTCCGGACAGACCCTGGCAACCGTGGAAAAGTGGAACCGGGAGCTGTCCGCGCAGTTCCGCAGAAACGAGGGGCTGCTCCCTGCGCAGATCCGGCAGAATCTGCAGAAAATCGCAGCCGACTTTGCCGCGATTCCCGTTTGCAGAACCGAAAAGGTCAAGGTCGGAATCGTGGGGGAGATCTATGTCAAATACTCGCCGTTCGGGAACAACAACTTAGAGGAATTTCTGTTCTCCGAGGGCTGTGAATACATGGTGCCGGGCGTGCTGTCCTTTCTGCGTTTTCTCTTCTACAACAAGGAAACCGATTACCTCTACTACGGCGGCAGTCAGGCAAAGAAGAATTTCTCGGTCGTTGCCGGCGGCGTCATCCGCAAGCTGGAAAAAATCATGCTGGAGGTTCTGCGGGACTATCCGCAGTTCACGCCGCCCGCGACTTTCTCCGAGCTGTGCGACATCTCCACACACATTCTGGACCGCGGCGTCAAAATGGGGGAAGGATGGCTTCTGCCCGCGGAGATGGGCGAACTGATTGAAAAGGGATATCACAACATTGTCTGCGCACAGCCCTTCGGGTGCCTGCCCAACCACATTGTGGGCAAGGGCATCATCCGCAAGGTGAAGGAATACTACCCGCAGGCAAACGTCTGCCCGATTGATTTTGACGCAGGCGCATCGCCGGTCAACCAGGAAAACAGAATCCGGCTGATGCTGGCGCTGGCACGGGAAGGAGGAAACGCAAATGAAACGGATCGGTCTTGATATCGGCTCCACCACCGTCAAGTACGCCATTGCGGACGAGGCGGGCAATCTTTTGCGCACCGATTACCGCCGGCACCGCTCCCGTGTGGCGGAAACCCTTTCCGCCATGCTGACCGAGATTGCGGCGGCGTATCCGGACGAACGGATGATTCTGGCGCTTTCCGGTTCTGCGGGCATGGGGTTAGCGGAATCCTTACATATTCCCTTTGTGCAGGAGGTTTACGCCACGCGGACTGCGGTCAGGCACCTGTTGCCCGGCACCGACGCCGTCATTGAATTGGGCGGTGAGGATGCCAAAATCCTGTTTCTGTCCGGCGGTTTGGAAGTCCGCATGAACGGTTCCTGCGCAGGCGGAACAGGCGCTTTCATCGATCAGATGGCACAACTGATGCAGATCTCGCCGTCCGATATGGATGTGCTCGCGCAAAAGCAGGAAAAAATATACACCATCGCCTCCCGTTGCGGCGTGTTTGCCAAGAGCGACATTCAGCCGCTTCTGAATCAGGGAGCGCGCAAAGAGGATATTTCCGCAAGCATTTTCCACGCGGTGGTCAATCAGACGGTCGTGGGATTGGCACAGGGGCGTCCGATCACGGGCAACATTGTCTACCTGGGCGGTCCGCTGACCTTCTTTCCGCAGCTGCGCAGGGCGTTTGACGAAACGCTCAAGGTCAAAGGGGTGCTGCCGGAGAACTCACTGTATTTTGTCGCGCTGGGCGCTTTGTACGGTCTGCCGACCGATGAGAAGAATGCCGACCGGAACGCGGTTATTCTGCCTGCCGCGCTTGCGCGGGACATCGGAGCGCGCTTTTCCGCGGGAACCTACCGCGCCTGCGAACCGTTATTCCGGGACCGTGCGGAATATGACGCATTCCGCGACCGCCATGCCGGGGACTCACGCGGGATTCGGGAACTGGATAAGCCCGCTGATGAGATGTTTCTTGGCATTGACGCAGGCTCTACGACGGTCAAGGCAGTGCTCTGCGACCGGGAGGGCAATCTGTTCCGCCCGTCTTATCAGCCCAACAACGGCAATCCGGTTCCGCTGATCCGCGACTATCTGCGTGCGCTTTACCGCGACTACCCGGACATCCGGATCGTATCCTCCGCCGTGACCGGCTACGGAGAGGACATCATCCGCGCCGCCTTCCATGTGGACCGCGGTGTGGTGGAGACGATTGCGCATTTCACGGCGGCGGAAAAATTCCGTCCCGATGTGGATTTCATCATCGACATCGGCGGTCAGGACATCAAATGCTTCCGCATCCGCAACCATGCGATCGACAACATTTTCCTGAACGAGGCTTGCTCCTCCGGGTGCGGCTCCTTCCTGCAGGCGTTTGCGGGGGCGCTGGGATATACGGTCATGGATTTTGCAAAAGCAGGACTGCTTGCCGACCGTCCGGTCGACCTTGGCTCACGCTGTACGGTCTTTATGAACAGCTCGGTCAAGCAGGCGCAGAAGGACGGTGCATCGGTGGAGAACATTTCCGCCGGGCTGTCGATCAGCGTGGTCAAAAATGCGCTTTACAAGGTCATCCGCTGTGCCAATCCGGACGCGCTCGGCAGGCACATCGTGGTACAGGGGGGCACTTTCTTAAACGACGCGGTACTGCGTGCGTTTGAAAAAGAAATCGGCAAAGAGGTCATCCGCCCGCACATTGCAGGGCTGA
>FR890513.1:24659-26941 GCA_000433415.1 Clostridium sp. CAG:448 | reverse complement strand
CTCTTTGTCTCCAAATACGAGGTGCGCAGTCAGCTCAAGTCCTGCGGCGGCCCGGAGGAACGCGCGGAAAAATTTGAAGAAGAATACGACGACTCCTTCGGCGCGTCCACCGATCTGCGCCCGCAGGTGATTATCGACACCAACCGTTTTGAGGTCAAGACCTCGGATGTCAGCATCAAGGTCAACCCGGAGCGCACCGATCTGGTCGAAACCCGCGTGATAGACGGACAACGCTACCTGATGATTCTTGCCAATGACCACGTCGAAGTCAACGGCATTACCATCGGATTCCCGGACAAAGACGAGGACAACGAAGCCGGCGGGCAACCGACAGCACAATAACAAAGCGAAACCCCTTCCGCACGGAATCATGCGGAAGGGGCATTTATCATGCCGGGACCGTCTGTCCCGGATATGATCTGAAAATTTACTGATTACTTTTTGTTGTTGAAGAACTTATCCAAACCATTCTGTGCCTTGGAAAGGTTACTCTTGGCAAAGGAGCTGTAGTTCTTTTTCTGCTCACAGATCATCGGAACCATGTACACCAGGTTATCCATAAACCTTGAAGTGTTGGACGTCAGAAGTCCGACGTCACTGACGATGGATCCCCAGATCACTTCCAACATCTCCGCATCTTCCTCGGCGTTGGCAACCTTACCGCCCAGCAGCTTTCCGAAGAACGCTTCCTTGACCGGAGCGGACTTGTAAGCCAGCATTTCCAGCGTATCACCAACCATTGCACTATCCGTAACGGTATTCGGAACCACAAGCACGCCGTTCCAGTTCAGCGAACGGTACTCTGTCTGTGCGCTGTCGTACAGCGGATACGGCACTACGCCAAACTTTACGCCGGTTTCCTTGAGCGTAATCAGCTTGGTTGTGCTGACAAGCTGGTACAGTGTCGTCTCGTTTTTGAACTCCACCTCGGTCCCTGCTGCCGGAACAGACTTCCAGAACCAGGTTCCGTCCGCGTTGTACCACTTCTGAATTTTATCCAGCAGTGCCAACACCTTTTCCTGGTTGTCCGAGTATGCAACCTTGAAATTGCCGTCACTGTCACGGTCAACAATCCTCAGATTGCTGGAAGTCAGGAAACTGATCAGGTAAGTCCATCCCCAACCGGTCATACCGTAAGTATCGGTCACATCACGGGAACCGTCACCGTTGGTATCCTTGTGCAGGTCCTGCGTCCGGGTAATCAGTTCGTCAAGCGTCCATTCCTTGTTCTTGACCATATCATACGGCAATGTCTGGCTGTTATTCTGGACAAGTCCCTTGTTGAAAACGATACAGTGCGTTTCCGCCAGGCAAAAATCATTGTACCCGATCAGATACTTATCGTTCAGCGTCACCTCGTCCATCAGAGATTTGTTCCAATAGCTCTGATCCATGTTGATGCTGTCAAATTCGGAAAAGTCTGCAATCAGGTTGTTGCTCATCAGCTCGGTAATTCCCTCGTAGACGTGGGTCAGCACCAGCTGTACTTCATCGGACTGCGTGCTGACGTTGTTCTTGATGGTCTTTGCATATTCCGTCCAACTGCCGATGTCTTTATTGACCAGTGTAACCCCCAGGTAATCGGCAATCTCCAACGCACGCTCATACGCAGCGTCCGTCATACCGTCGTTCTGCGAAGCCTCCGGAATAAAGAAATCCTCCTCCAGCTCACTGCCGACTTTGGCAAACGCAAACTTTTTTTTGTAGTCCTTCTTTGCAATGTCGGGAACAAAGGCTGTCGTCCCTTCCGATGCCGCTGTCGCATCGGAGCCTTTTGTTGTTGCTTCCTCCTGTCCGTCATTCTGCTTGGCGCAACCGACAAGAGCCGCGGAAAGCATACAGATCACAAGGAGCACTGCTATCAGTCTTTTCATAAGTTACCTCACCTTCCTATCATTGTGCTTTCATTTTACCACATTCCCGTGTTGATTGCAAGAGGCAACAAATAACTTTTTCGTATTTTTCGCATATATCGGGGCAAAAATTATCATTGCCTCTTGCACAACGCACAAAAAAGTGCTACAATAAGGGCACGCTTCCATAAAATGCATATTCAGAAAGGAGTTCCCGATGTTATCTTCACACCAAGAACAGTTTCACCTGAAAATCACATCCGGGCAGATCGGCAGATATTGTATCCTGCCTGGAGATCCGGGAAGATGCGAAAAAATCGCCGCTTACCTTGAGGCTCCCCGGCAGATTTCGCAGAACCGCGAATATAATATTTTCACCGGCACTCTGGACGGCGTGCCAGTCACCGTCTGTTCCACCGGCATCGGCGG
>FR890513.1:19482-24624 GCA_000433415.1 Clostridium sp. CAG:448 | reverse complement strand
GCCGTCGAAGAGCTGGTCAATTGCGGTGCCGATACCCTGATCCGGGTCGGCACCTGCGGCGGAATCTCTCTGCGCGTCCGTGCGGGCGATGTTGTCATTGCTTCCGGTGCCGTGCGGCAGGACGGTACTTCGCGTGAATATGCGCCCTCGGAATTTCCTGCCGTTTCGGATCCCGATGTCCTGTTTGCCCTACGTGAATCCGCACGTGCGGCAGGATTTCGCGCACATACCGGCATTGTGCAATCCAAAGACGCGTTTTACGGCCAGCATAATCCGGAACAGCTCCCCACCTGCGGAGAACTGCTTGCCAAGTGGGAAGCCTGGAAGCGCCTGGGCGTCCTTGCAAGCGAGATGGAGGCGTCCACCCTGTATACCGTTGCAGCCTATCGCGGTGTCCGCGCAGGCGCCGTCTTTCATACGATCTGGAATCAGGAGCTCGCCGGTATGGATCCGGAAAACGGGCAGAAAGAAGACCCTGACACCGACCGCGCCATCCGCACAGCGATCGGCGCCATTCGTCTTCTGATCCGAGAAGACCGAAAGAAGGAGAACGAAAACCATGCCTGAAAAAAACATCCAGACACCCCCGACACCACAAAAGGGACTGACTCCTGAGGAGCAAAAGGAAGAACGGCGGGAAGCCAAACGCATCCAAAAAACGCTAAAAAAAATCCATAGGTTTCTCAACGGCTACAAAAAGCGTCGAAAAAAAGTCGGTAAATACAAAAAGAAGATCGGCTTGATCCGAATCGGAAAACTCCCGAAAATCAAGAAATTCGGGAAAGGAAAAGCCTGGAAACGCAAAAAATAGCGTAAAATCTATTGACTTTTGTCGAATGGTGTAGTATAATTGCCCGTTGAGCGGGAGGTAATCCTCTTGCAGAACACAAACAAAAGAGGTTATTCTGAAATGTCTAAGAAGAATGAGAAGAAAAAGAGCACATTCTGGGCGGATTTCAAGGCGTTTATCAGCCGCGGGAATGTTCTTGACATGGCTGTCGGCGTTGTGATAGGCGGCGCGTTCGGCAAAATTGTCACCGGTCTGGTCAATTACATCATCAATCCCTGCGTCAGCCTTCTGACAAACGGCACCGATCTTGATTCCGTTAAAACCGTCCTTGTCAAAGGCGTTGAAGCAACCGATACCACCGAGGCGGTTCCGGAAATCGCAATTCTTTGGGGCACATGGTTTCAAACCATTCTTGATTTTCTGATTGTTGCGTTCTTTATCTTCCTGGTTCTTCGGGTCATGGTCAAAATGCGGAACAAACTGGACGCCAAGCGGATTGCCGAAGAAAAGGCAAAGGCAGAGGCAGAAAAAGTCAAGGCAGAAGAAGCCAAAGCCGCCGCAGATGCAGCAGCGCAGGCAACTAAGGATCGTCAGACCGCAGTGGAAGATGCCATTCTGCGCCAGGAAAAATTGCTTGCCGAACTGGTCGCGGCAACAAAGAAAAAATAATTTGCAAACAAAACGGGAAAGCGCCAAGATGCCTTCCCGTTTTTTGTGAATATATAATTGCCGCCTTCCCCGTCATGCCTCGGTCGTGGGGTCGTTCTCTCGTGCGCTTTGCGTGCTTTCATATGGACAGGTGTAAAAGACGATTTCAGGGAGACATTGGAAGACACTATGGCAAAGGCATTTGCGCGCCTTGCTGTGATTGATTCGCGCCGCTGGATTGCCTTTTTGCTTGATATTTTGCCTCGACTTGTGGACGTGGATTTTGATCAGCTTTCCGATGAGAAAAAGAGAATGCTGCAAATGTTCTATGTCACCGTGTGGGGTGAAACTGCGAGTGACTGGAACAGTGACCGTGCCAAGCAAAGCCGCTTCCTCCCATGCAGAATTTGCGCCATCCCGTTTTGCAGGAATTTATTTTGGAAAATGTTCAATTTTTTTTGGAAAAGCCCTTGACTTTTGCATTTTTTCGTGCTATAATAGCCGAGTCGTCGACAGATGACGCATCTGGGTGTGGCGCAGTTGGTAGCGCGCTACCTTGGGGTGGTAGAGGCCGCAAGTTCAAGTCTTGTCACTCAGACCAAATAAAGCCGAAAACGAATCGTTTTCGGCTTTATTTTTTGCATTTTCGGGGCAAAATCGTGTGTTTTCCCACCACTTTCGCACCACCCGAAATTCCGAAAATTTTTTGACCACATGTTTGACCACAGTTGGAGCTGGTGCGATTCATTTGGTTGCTTCTGCTTCGGTCCGCTCTGCTCAAAAAACTAAATTCAAAAGGTTCCCGGAGATATTCCCTCCGAGAACCTTTTTCTTTGTTTCCTGCGTATCAGTTTTTAGTTACTCCATATAACGATCTTCCTGCCGATCTCGTCGCACTTCTCGCTGATTCTTTTCAGTTCCAGAATCATTTCAGTCAAGAGTTCTTTTTCGCTTAGTTCCATGAGACGCGCTTTCTCGGCTTCCGAATCAATTGCAGGAGCTTTTTTCAGCCAATCGAACACAAGCGTTGCCCTCAGCGCTTTTGACCACTGCCGCGGCTATGATCATATTCTTTGTTGTTCGGGTTGCACTGATTCGAGCGGTTGTCCCTGTTTGCCTGATATGCGCTGTTGTTTGGATTGTGCTGATTTGCGTAATGGTTCAGTTGTTCTTTGCTGTGGGTGTTACCCGATACTCTGTGTTCTTTACTCATTTTTCCATCCTCCATAGTCATTGAATTTTGGTAGCTGATCAATCAAATCGTTTATTTCTTGATCTTTAACATCTTTTTCGTATGTAACGATTGCAAGCTCATAACAATCATCATTTTTGAAGCCTTTAACAGCGCCCAACTCATTGCAAACATAGCAATCGGAAGGATTATGCTCATCGGCAATGTGTTGGTTATGCTCTATGCCAAATCTTAAAATCTCGATGGCTTGATTCCGATACTTTGGCAAATGATAAAGTGCATATTTTAAGCAATTATTGAGTATCGGATTTGCCGAATAATAAGTAATGAAGTCCTTGCCGTATTTTCTTTTACCGGAACTTCCTAATTCGCAATGATATTCTTTGATGTCAAAAAGAGCCGTAAACAAGGCCACATCATCCATAATCAGTTCCAAGTATTCACCGGTACAAAACAGATTTTCTTCGGTTGCATAATGTCCGTTTGTAAAAAACATATTATACGAGTCAAACATCGTATAAAACATATCTACATCACGCATACCGGCAACCAATCTGACAAGCGGCATTGCATTTTCAATATGTAGCCAAATGATTCCTTTATCTTTATCAAACTGAAACTGATTATAATACCATTTCATTCGCGGTTTATAAGTATCATAAAGATATCTGACTCCATTTACTGAGCCGTATTCAACGACATAATCCAAAAATGTTTTTCCAAATTCATCCCTATTATTCAGTATCGTTTTTCCGTCAATATTCAGAAGTTTATCAAATTCTTTTTCGTAGAGTACGGGGTTATCCAGAAAAGCATAGTATCTGAAGCCTTTGTCAAAAGCAACGTTTTCCTTTTCAACAGGAAGTTTGTAAGCATCTTCATTCATAAGTCGTGCCAGCGAAACACCGAAAATCTTTTCAAGCGGAATAATAAATTCATACTTAAGCGGTCTTTCTCCCTTTAGCATTTTTGAAAAATTTGCTTTCTCTCTTTCGGCAAACCGATATGCTTCCTGACCTTTCACCCCGAGTTCACGAGCGATATCGGCAAGCAGATGGCTGTACATCTTGATGTTCTTCAATTCCATGTAGTGGTCTATGTTATTTTTTAAAGCCGTCATTTTCACTACCTCCTTATGGTCTTTATTATATCACAGGTTTTTTGAAAATAGTAGTCTTTTGCGACAACTTTTGTGGTCGCTTTTGACTTTTGAAAAAATCTCCTCTCAATGATGGGCAGTCAAATATGAGAACTTTCATGTATAATTGACCGACAAAAAAGGTTCCCGGAGGTATTCCCTCCGAGAACCTTTTATGCAAAACTCAACTCATTTGAATTGCTGAATTACATCACAACAGCAATTCCTTGATGGCATTTCAATTTGTCCCGTTCTTTGCGCATATTCCACGATTACCGAATACATTCCGACAAACATACCATGACACATACGGTCGGCATCATCTTGCAAATGCTTCGGAAATAACTTGTTATACCCCTTAACAAACTTATTCACGATTTCGGAATACTCGTCAATATGTGGAATCAAATATGTTTCAACGATCTTATTAAAGCCTTCGGTTTGCTCAAGTGTGAAAGCAGGTGAAGTGACGAACAAGCTTCCGTCCTTTCGCCTGACAATATATCCGTCTTTAATTGCATTGGCAAGCGAATCAATATCATCGGTTTTGCCGTTGCGGAGTATATCTTCACACACATTGATGTAGTTATCATACATCATCGAACGGAATGTAATACCGTTGATAGAATTATACGTTGTATGAGAGCAATTTCCGCGGCTTCCGCGATTTGCGCAATACTGCGTACCGATTCCGATCCGCTTATGCTTTCCGGTTTCCATGTTGCCGATATATGCCCATTCATTTCCGTCATATTTCACTTTGATACTTGGAAACGGAAGCGAACAGTACTTTTTGCCGGCATAAGCAAAGGCAAGCACTCCAAACAAATAAAGCAAATCGTTTTCACTTTTCTCTGCTTTGTAGAAATCAATCTTCATCGCTTCCTTTGTTATTTTCCGCAAAGCACTCAAGAGATTATCCATAATAGGCATGAGTGCCTTTTCGGCATTTTCTTCGCAGTAAATACCGTATTTGTCCGACCAAATAATAAAATCCGTTTGATATTTTCCCTTAGCAGGCTCAATTATCGCTTCACGCTTCAAAAGATTTCGGAGGCTATCCTCAACATAATATGCCGGAACTCCGCATAACTTTGCCAATTCTTCGATTGTACATGGTTTTTCATAAGAATAGTAAAGGATATTCTGCGATAGTGCGTCTTTAATGTAAACATCGGGGAAAGGAATTCTTTTTCCGTCATAATCTCCGCTTCCGTATATTCCGATGCTCATACAAATGGGACGAAGTGCAGTTTCGTTCATATCATTTAACTCCTTTTTCAGTTTCTTCCGACCTTCCGAAAGCCGCCATGTTATTGTCCCTTCCGGAATGTTCAATTTATCGGAAATCTCTCTCGTTGAAAGACCGTCATA
>FR890513.1:19194-19396 GCA_000433415.1 Clostridium sp. CAG:448 | reverse complement strand
AATATTTTCTCGCTTTCATAATCGTCAGAATCATAAAAAGGTATATCTTCCGGTACATCAAACGAATATACAGCCCGATATTTCCCCATAGTGCGTCTGAATGATTTGGTAACATTTGCGGCAACGCCCCATAACCATGGCTCAAATCTGCTGTCATCCCTGAGTTTGGGCAACTCGCGAATTGCCGTATACAGTATTTCCT
>FR890513.1:0-19155 GCA_000433415.1 Clostridium sp. CAG:448 | reverse complement strand
TCATCGCTGGAATAGGTATGATGTACGGCATATCCGTACACCTTTTCAATGTAATCTTCAATTTTATCCGGCGTCATCATTTTCACCTGCCTTTCGCCTATAAAGTGTCGTGAAACAGAGTTTCATTGGGCGCTATTCGAAAATATTATACCAAAAAATAATAAAAAATCAATCTCGGCTTTGCGATTAGCTTAAAAGATTACCGCTCCGCTTTTCCGCATCTTTTGGGGCAAAGCATTTCTTCCGAGAGCCTTTTCCTTTGTTTACTGCGTATCAATTTCACTCTTCAACTTACCTATCATCTCCCCAAGCATGCTCTCGCACTCCTCCTCGCTCTTTGCGTAGACAATATGCTGTTCCCGTTTGCCGTCCTTGCTACGAGGCGTATATTTGCCCTGCCATGTGTTTTTACTGATCTTTGAGATACAGCCCGTGCCGGGCTTGCGCTTCTTGCTCTTTTTGGCGGTGAATTCAGCGGGTTTCTGTTTCTGATTGGGTGTTTGCCCGTCTTCGGGGTTATCGTCGCACACGGGCGAATCTGCGGGCTTTGGCGTGCCGAAGGCATCGTCCATTTTCTTTGCGGCATTGCGCTCCATCTCACCTGTCACATGAGAATATACGCTGATGGTCGTCTCCGCCGAAGAGTGACCGAGGACGGCGGACAGCGTTTTGATGTCCAGCCCGTTTTCCAGTGCCATGGTTGAGAAGATATGCCGTAGACCGTGGAACGGGATATGATTGCATTCGGCACGCTCCAGCATATCCGACAGCCGACTGCGACAACTCGTCGGACTGCGCGGATGCGTCGGATCGAGCGGTGACGGGAAACCCCACTCGGAGTTGACCGTTTTCCGGTATTCTCCGAGGATATTCAGCACCGACTGCGGCAGATGCACCGAGCGCACCGAGGATTTTGTTTTCGGCGTACTGATGATATAGTCCGAGCCGAGCGTGGTATATTCGCGTCTGATGCTCAACTCGCCTGTTGTAAAGTTGATGTCATCCCATTTCAGCCCGAGCAGTTCGCCCCGCCGCATGCCTGTGGCAAGTCCGAGGAGGATAAGCTCATAGAAGCCTTCTTCCTTTGCCTGTATGAGTAGCCGCGCGATTTCTTCGTGTGACAGTACCTCAATTTCTTTGTTTTTCTTGGGCGGGAGCTTGCAACCGATTGCCTCATTGCGGTTGACCAGTCCCTCTTTCAGCGCCTGATCGAGCGCACATTTAATGCGGGTGTGCATCGAACGGATGACCGCGCCCGACAGTTTTTTATCGCCGACACCATTGCGGTCGAGGTTGCCGCTTTTCATCTGTTCGGCATAAAATTTTTCAAGATCACTCTTTTTGAGCGCGGCAAGCGGGAGCTTTCCGATGCCGGGGATGATGTGCTTGTAGATGTCGTTTTCGTATTTCAGGCGCGTGGTTGCGGCAATGCTCAGTTCGCAGAAGTTGCGATACCAGTAGTCGATATATTCACCGAACGGCATGTCTGCGGCGGTTTTCACGACCGGCTTCTGTACGGTTTCCTTGAGGGCTTTCAGTTTTTCTTCGACCTCGCGCTTGGTTTTTGCCAAGACATTTTTCGTAATCGGCAGATTCTTTTCATCGTAACCGACCACGCATCTGCCTTCCCATCTGCCGTCTTTGCGCTGACGGATCAGCCCTTGTCCGTTCTTTCGTCTGCCCACGGTTTCAGCTCCTTTCCGAGGATTTTTTCAAGTGCATTGCCCGCAACTTCGGAGGCACGCTTCTGCATTTCTTCCGTCACATGCGCATAACAGTCGAGTGTGAAGCCCGGTTTTGTGTGTCCGAGCTCCTTTGCCAGCGTCTTTTCATCCACGCCGACGGCAATCGAATGTGTGGCGTAGGTATGACGCAGACCGTGAAACGGAATGTCGGGAAGCCCCGCTTTCTTGATGATTCGCTTGAAGGTACCGTATGCCGTGTTGGGATTGATCGGTTTTTCCGCGTCGCGCAGGCTCGGAAAAATCCATTCGGAGCCGATGGCTTTCTTGCGCTCTTTCAGCATGCGGACAACACTTTCGGGCAGGACAATCGTGCGGATACCGGTGTCGGTTTTCGGATCGCTGACCGTGATTCCGCCCCTGACCGGAATGACCTGACGTGCCACGCTGAGCTTGCCTTCCGCTTCGTTCAAGTCCTCCCAGCGCAGTCCGCAGATCTCACCTTTGCGCAGTCCCGTCATACATTCGAGGTAGAAGAAGTCGCGCCACCATGGTTCATTCTCAATGATTTTCAGAAACTTTTTGAGCTGTTCCTCATTATATACTTTTCGTTCCGTGCTGTTCAGCGCGGGGATCGTTGTGCCGTCGGTCGGATTTTTGACGATGATATGCTGCTCCACTGTCATCTCAAAGCACTTGTGCATCATCATATGCACTGCTCTGACCGTACTGCCCGAGAGCGATTTTCCTTTGGTTTTGCTCTCGGTGACGCGCCCTTCTTTGAGCAGTTTTACGTAGAGCTGTTGCATATCCCGCGTGAGGATCGCCGAAATTTTCTTGTAGCCGAGATACGGACGGACGTATGCATCTGCGTAGAAAATATACTTGTTCAGCGTCTGCGGGCGCACCACATCCTTCTGATAGCAGAGCCAACGGTCGAGCCATTCGTTCAGGTTCACGAGGCAATCCTCGTTCAGTTCCACCCCGCGATAGGTTTCGAAGAGCTTATAAAATTTCGTCATCGCCTCGCTTTGCGTCTTGCCGAAGACCGATTTATAAATCGGCTTGCCATTCTCTTTGTGCCCGACGATGATGCGTGCTTCCCATCTTCCGTCCGGTCTTTTTCTGACCATTCCGTCCCCGTTCGGACGTCGTTTACTCATGTTTTTCACCTTCTTTCACGCACAACAATACCACAAGGCTTTTTATATATCCAGCGGAAATCGAAAGAGTTATCGGAAAGTTATCAATTCGCCCCGATGTTTTTTCTTTGTTTCCCGCATCAAAAAATTTGCGATTCCGAATTTATTTCTGCCATTCGATCGCGTTATCCAGAGAAACACTCCCGTTGATTCTCCGGACTTCCTCGATGCAGGCGTGACGAAGTCTGCCGAGGTCTTCACCTTCAATGTCATTTGTCGCCGCAATCACATTGAGCAACATTGAAATTTCAACCGACAGCTTGAAGAGTGCACTGCTACGAGCGTGCTCACATTTGTCAAGCGCTCTCCGCAAAGTATCCACCGTCTCGGAAGAAATCAGCTCGGGCGTTCTGCGATTGCAGAGATACGCATTATAGAAATCAACCGCCTTTTCGATATATTCGCTGACACTTTTGCACCCGTCCGACTTGCTGAGTGTCTTTGCCGTGTCCAATGTTTCCTCGCTGATATGCAGAGAAAAACGAGTTTGCCTGTTCTCCATAAAAGCCTCCTTTTTTGCCTCAGACGCCTGCAAAGAGCCCGCAAACACCGGCTTTTTCGCATTGCAGGCGCCTGAATTTGTGTTCATGCGATTTTTGACACACACTTGCGCATGGTTTTCTTTCCGGTGAAACCCGCGAAAAAGCGAGCAAATGCGGTCAAAACACGCGAAAAACGGAGGGCTCTGCCCGCCGATGTGATTCGGGCGAGCGTTTTTGACGCACGCCCTTTCTCCTGCTTGAAAATCGACCTTCGCATAAATCTTCACATTTGCTCGTTTTCCGCGTGATTTTCGGCATGAACGCTGTTTTTGGTATGTCGCTCATATTTTGCAATCCGCTCCCGCATTTCCGCCTCCCGTCTCAGCTTGTCAAGCTCCTTTTCGTCATACGCTTTCTTGATGGGAGCGATAGGCGTGATGTGATATTTCAGCGTGCCGTTGTGAACCTCACCGCTCTTTGTCCTTATCAAGGTTTGCTCGGTTTCAACCAGCCCGCGCTTTTCAAGTGAGCGAAGATATTTCATCACCGTGTTCTTTGACATTCCGATCCGCTCCCCGATCTCACGGAAGGACGGATAGCAGGTGTGTGTCCTGCGGTCTTCATAATAAAGCAGACAGGCGTAGAGCAGAATTTCACCGCCCGAGAGATTCATATACAGCACGCTGTTCGGTACCATGAAGTAGTTACCCTCCGCATAAGATTTGCGTGCAGTGCCGTGCGTGACGATGCGGGCGAAATCGTATTGCGTTTTCTCTTTGAGAGAAAGATTCACCTTGATGCGTTGCGAGATGTGTCTGCCTTTTTCCGTGATCACTACCTCGGAAAGAAAGCCTGCCACAACCAAAGGCAAATATCCGCGACTGAGAATTCCTTTCCTGATTTCATGTTGGAGATCCTCATCAAATTTAGCAAACATAAAAATCGCACATCCGAGCCATAGCGAATATGCCGTTCCGGAATTAAAATCAACCGTTTTCAACGCAAGCTTGATATGCGCGGGCTTCATGAGGTCGAGTATTACTTTTCGGATATCTTCGGTTGCAAAGCGGACTCCGTAGCAAGCGATTTCTTCGATATTCCACAGCCGATGCAGGGCATTTATCCCGCGGTGCTTTTCCCAGCGGTCGAGGTTCAGCCCCGAGCCGTCGGTTGAAAAATAGTAACGGTCAAGCTCCGCCGAAAGCCTTGCGTCAAGCTCGGGACAGATACCGCTCATTTGCTCACCTCCGTTTTCATTTCCACCCACGCGATGAACTTTTCTTTCGGAACAATCAGACGGTTCCCGACACGCAATGCGGGAAAGTCTTTTTCCTTCATCAGCTCGTATGCCGAGGACATGGCAATCCCCAGCACATTCGCAACCGTTTCCGCGTTAAGAAACAGCGGCAACTCATCGTAGGTCTTGTAGTTTGATTCTTTCATATAACACCTCCGTTATTTTTTCAAAAAGAAAAAGTGAGCATCGGAAGAAAACAGAGTTGCACTCTGCAAAATCTTCTGATACTCACCCTTGGCTCCCGTTTTCACCGACGGGAGGATGGCTCACTTTCAATTAAAATGTTGCGCTTGTAACGGGAATGGCGACATATCCCCGCGCCACCTTCGGTTTTTCAATCACCGCAAGCATGGTTTTGCACTTGCCGCAAAGCATCGCCTTGCCGTGATAGCTTTCGTCCGCCGCACGGACTGTCACAGTCAGCTTGTCGCGCGGATCGTCCGAATACAAAACCGTCCGTCCGCAGTTCGGACAGCGGGCTATGGGAATTTTGTTTTTCATAAATGCCTCCTGCCTGAATATTTTACCGTACATCAGGCAAAGTCCATATTGTTTCTGCTTAATAATGTATTTTCAAATAGAGTATTTTTGAGGGTTAAACGGTATAGAAACCCTCTGTCCGAGAGAATAAACTTCTATTTTCTTGTGTTCATTCCCTTCATCAAACGCAAAACATCCATCATGATAGATAAAAAAGAATTGATCTACATATTTTATTGCTTCACGGTCACATTTTACATCATTTATTTGCGGATGACCATCTTTTCTTTCTTCCACATTTCTTGAAACTTGGCATTCGGCAATAATAAGAATTTCATTTTCTTTTGCTATGTTATGCAAAAGTTTTGAAATTTCACCGCTTACGACTTTGCCCGGATTAACAAGGTCATTTATAAGAATTACTTTCGGATGCTCAAATTTAATAATATTTTTCATCAGAGTTTCCCATCGAGGAAGAGGGTAATATGTAGCATCATCCTCTACAATATATGGAATGTCCGGATATACTTTTTTGACGCAAGAAAGCCTTGAGGGATATTCTCGCACCACCCCATTGTCATAATGATAGGAAGAATGTGATTTCCTTCCATCCGCATATAGCAAAACTGGCTTTATACCTTTTTGATTCAACTCGTTTGCCATCTCAAGAATGACATACGATTTACCCATGCCCGGTCGTCCGGCTACAAAAACAAAACCGCTATCAGGTAATTCCAAATTACATATTTTCACAATCTATTCCTCCATAATCTTCCAACATTGTGGCAGCAATTGCCATGTCTTTTTCTATAATTAATTTCAAACCGTCAAACGAGTAATCCTGTATATCCCAATATTGATACAAAAAATGATACTCATCGGTTATAAATTTATTATATTGCCGACATTTTCTCATTGAAGTTTTTCTGCCATCAGCAAATCCATTGCTGTCATAGCGATCCCAAAACCATTTCAAATCAGCAAATTTTTGATACAGCTTATTATCATCAACATTTTTTCTCGAAAGTTGAATACATCTGCGATATTGGTTTCCCTGAATCTGAATACCTATTAACCCCACCGGATCATTTACATATCGAATGTCAATAATAGCCGATTTATGAGAAAAGCCTGCACCGACACTAAGCTTATATCCTATTACCGGCTTTAAAAACGGTAATAACTGCATATTGAGGTATTTAACAAAATAGTCTGCATTAAGTTTTTTTACAACATCCCCCATTCTTATAGATTCAATTTGATTTAATTCTTCCGTCGGAGGTAAAAGTTGATTTCCTATATTTTGAACTCTTTCTTTCAAGACATTACATAATAGACATATCATTTCGGCGTATCTGATAATAAGGTCTTTTTCAAATGAGGGGTTTTCGGATTTTGCAACATCGGCAATCTTTTTACCAATCTCAGAATATGAAAGAAATTTCCAACCGCTGGGACAATCAAAAACAGGAGCTTCAATTCCTGTTAAAAACAGACTATCAAATCCTTTTAAAACCCCCCCCGCCGAACCCCTGTCCCAATTCTTTTTGATAGCCCTCCAACTGATTTAAGTAAGGCATAGATTTTAATTTATTTTCGACAACATACACTCTGTTATTGCTGTGAATTGAAATGTCACGGTTCCTTTCTTCGCGCACCACTTTAGAACTTTCTTTTTGTAACATAGGAAAAAATATCTGTATATAACCTGTATTTCGTTCAAACAGCCATGCCAAAAAGTTTGAATGAAATAATTCTTTTGACGATAATGACATAACAAAAAGAGGTGAGTTCTTTAATTCCATAATTTTTTCATCGATATCCATATTGCATTTCCCCTTACAAAATATCCTTAATAATTTTCAGTGCCACGCCCTGAATCGTCAGCTCTTTCGGGTGGATGACGCGTTGCTTTTCGGTGTAGTTGCTGTTTTCGGCATACAGCACAGGCTTGCCGTTCTCGTAGTGCAGGCGTTTGAGCGTGTTTCCTTCTTCGGTAAGTGCAACAATCACCTGCCCGTCATTTGCGACATTTGTTTTCTTGACCAGCACAAGGTCGCCCGCATGAACGCCGATGTCCGCCATGGAATCGCCGTATGCTTCCAGCAGAAAACATTCACCGTCGAGCCATTCTTCTGGAACGGCAAGGTATCTTGAAATATGCTCCTCCTGCTCGTCGGGCGTGCCGCACACGATCATTCCGACCACGGGAATACGGCGGGACATCACGTGCATTTTCTTCTGCAAGGGTGTTTCCAACGTATTTTTCCCCGAATAGAAAATGATGCCGCGCTTTTCAAGCTCTAAGATATGCCGATATGCGGTCGACTTAACCATGCCCATATATTCCATGATATCTGCAAGGCTCGGGGACTCCCCATTGTTGTCCCGCGCATACTGCTTGATAAACTCCGCGAGCTTTTGCAGTTTTTCTTCACTCATGACTCTCATAAGTACACCTCAAACAATTTCAGAACTCATTGTTCTGTTATTATATCATGGCAAAGACGCGTTGTCAATAGGTTTTCAGAACTTTTTGTTTCGCTATGGTTTTTTCTTTGTTTCCTGCGGCGCAGATTCTGATGCTCCACATTGCCTCCAAAACGGTCGCACGCGCGATTTATATGTTTGCTTGTAATTACCCCTCTTTTGCATTCAAAAGCGAAAGCGGGGCTGACAGTCCCGCTAACGCCGTTCCTTATTCAGTTATGCCGCATGGCATTCTTGACTTCTTCGAGAATGCGAAGAAGGCTCAACATTTCGTCATTCGTGCAGTCGTCGAGCAACTCTCCGATTTTCTCGTTTGCCACGGCGTATGTGCCGTGTGTGTTTGCCCGAAGAATCCAGTCGGTTGCCACATCGAGCGCCTCTGCAATGCGGATAAGTGTAGACAGTCCTGGCGCTTTCTTGCCGAGCTCAATGTTTGACAGATGCACCACCGAAATGTCCGCTTTTTCCGCCAGCTCTCCTTGTGTAAGCCCGACTTCGCGGCGCAGGTCGGCAATGCGCCTGCCGATGGCGGAGGGACTGCAGTTTCTATTCATTGCTTTTCGCCCCTTCGCCGATAATGCAAACGGAGACTGCACCTCCGAGTTCGTTCTCGGAAATACAGTCTCCGTTCTTTTTCATTTGCCTTGCCGCAACATATTCTTTTGTCGTAATCAGTGCCATTGTGCGCACCCCCTTTGTAAGCACACACAATACCACAAAGGCGGCGAGAAGTCCAGCGAAAGCAGGAAAGTTAGCAATTAAGTAGCAATCGTATTGCAGACTATATCAAAACCCCGTTACAATGATCCACCTCGTGCTGAATGATCTGCGCCGTCCAGCCGGTATAGGTTTTCACTCTTGTCTGCATTGTGGCAGTCTGATACTGCACTTTGATGGTTTTATACCGCTTGCACTTGCGGGGACCTCCGAGAAGCGACAGACAGCCTTCTTCGGTGTCATACGCATCATCCTTTTTGATGATTTCGGGATTGAGCATCACGGCGTATACCGGAGCTCGTCCGCTCTCATCAAGAAACGCGATGATGCGTTTTTTCGCGCCGATCATATTCGCCGCCATACCGACGCAGTTTTCCTTGTGCGCCATCAGTGTGTCGAGCAGGTCTTGCGCGACTTGCAGATCGTCTTTTGTTGCGATTTCCGACTTTCCCGCAAGAAAAATCAGGTCGTGCGTCAACTTCTTCACCATATTATTTCTCCTGATAAAATACAACTACTGCTTCCGATGCAAATTCAACAGTTTCATCACCATACCATCGATAATCTTTTTGGATTGCTCGTCGGCAATGTGCATCGTATCAAGACTTATAAGAACCATGTTTGTATAGATGCAGTAGTTAACGATTTGTACCCTTAGATTTTGTTAGCAAGTGTCTGCGCCACGGTAGAATCAGCACTTGCACCGCCATTCTTGCATATAACAATCTTGGCAACGACAGCCCACAAACCATCGTTTGTCCCTACCAATTTTTCCATGGTACATTCTTTCACCTTTTTATTTGAGCTTGTAATAGGCGTTGATGTTATCTCAGCGGAAACAAACCTCAGCTTCGTATTTATTGCTCGAAGCTATATCATCTCCTATGCATTATAAAAAGAAATCTGCAGTTCAAGCATCTTTTTAAAGAAGTCATTTTTCTCCACCGGAGGCAACAAATCATCAGACACAAACTTATGTATATGTAGTTCATATAAAAGCAGCCATCGCGCTCCGGATAATTTTTCTCCATTGAGTGAATGCATTAGCAGTTTTATGCTCTCATTAATTAGTCTTGCTTCATGTTTTGTACGTAGTACAGATTTATTGTGATTTTTCCATATATCAAGTGCTACAATTATCGCAAAATCATTATCACTACGCATAATATTAATCATATTATCCGCAGAAATTGTGAGATCCAAATCTTTAATCAATTGAACGAACATTAGGGTTTCTTGTTGTAATTCACTCTGCAAACTACAACCCAATTCCCTGTTTATAACCAGCGACAAAGTATCAGCTCTTATTCTCGTAATGTTCTTCTTCAAATATTTTGTCACATATTTTCCATATCTAGGGTCTAACAGCATGATATTTACAAGCGTAGGTATTATTATTTGCAAATCATCAATAGGTATAGGTTCATTCCTTAAATACTTTAGCGCATATTTATATGCACCTTTTTCACCCTTGGAATGAAGTTGTGCGGCAGTATTTAATACCCCAAATACACCATATGCTTTTTTTGAATTCTCATAGGAATCTTTAATTTGCGATATAGTCTCATATGGATACTTTTCTATTTCTGTTTTGGATGTATTTAGCGTTAGATTAAATTCATTTAACACTTTCTCTATTACCGGTAAACTTTCTTGCGCCTGAGCTTCGGATCTAAAATACATTTTATAATCATCTACGTATCTTTTGAATTTTAATCCTTTATCAGACATTAATTGATCTATTCGCGCCAAAATAATTTCAGATATAATTCTTGAAGTATATGGACCAACAATGATTCCATTAGTTTCATTATTCTTTTGCTGCCTTATAAAATAGTCTAAGCAATCGCCCATTTCATATTTGTTTTGAATAGAGGTTGGCTCTTTTGTTCTGAAATAAGACTTTGCTAAATCTTTTCCGCAAATAGCCCATGTAATGGAATGAGTATAGAATGAATTATAGCAATTAGTAATGTCAACTTTCAATCTGTATTTGTATCCCAAAGAAGCTCGAATACAACTTTTTATCCCATTAACGAAATCACTTTTAGCTTTCAATTTTTCTCTTATGGATTCGCAATTAATCATTTCTTCAGATAAGTTATAACTACGAATAAAAGTAATAGGTGATAGTGAGTGAATAGACCTCGAAGCATTGAGGATTTCATCCCAGTTGTCTCTCATATATTTAGACAATCTCAAAAAAGCCTCCGGATTTGATACACTCAATACGCGGCGTGAAATATCATTCTTATATGTTGAAAGTGTTATAGGCGCAGTGCTGTTTTTTTGCGCTTTTCTGAGAGATATTAATGGAAGCAAATTATTAAGATTGTCAGCAAAAGATTCAGAAGAAAAGCATTCCGGAAATTGTTCGGCGAAATACCCATATCTTGTTATTTGATCTATGAAATTTTTTCCGTCAAGTTTTTTATGCATTTTCACTCTCCACTGATTTTTATAAACTTCTAATTTTCTTCAATATCTCCTCATCCGCAGGGCAGAAGGCATAGTTCGGAATCTCACTCGGCGTGATCCACCGGATATCGTTATGCTCCAGCTTCTGCGGAATGCCATCGGAAATGGTGGCATTGAACAGCGTCAAATGCACAGTGATGTCCGGATATTCGTGGACAACATCCATAAACACATCACCGACAGAGAGAGTGACGGCAAGCTCCTCCCTGCATTCCCTGATGAGTGCCTGTTCTTTGGTTTCGCCGGGTTCCACCTTACCGCCGACAAACTCCCAAAGGAGTCCTCTTGCCTTGTGCGCCGGGCGCTGGCAGATCATAAACTTTTCGCCCTCCCAAATGAGAGCCGCTACTACTTCGGTCACAAAAATCGCCTCATTTCATTGCTTGTCCTGTTTTAAAATGGCATCAAGAAGTGTTGTGCAGCCCTCATAAATATCCCGATACGCCACATCAAATCGCTCGGAATACCACGGATCTGCCACATCGCCGCCGCGAGGCGTGTAGTCCATCAGCTTATGTACCTTTCCCGCAGGATCGCCGCCGAAAACACAGAGCATATTACGGATGTTGGCACTGTCCATGCCGATGAACAGATCGTATTTGTCATAGTCGCTCTTTTGCAGTTGCACCGCGCGCTTGCCGCCACAAGACAGCCCATGTCTTTCAAGCTCGGCTTTCGCCGGCGGATAGACCGGATTGCCGATTCCGTTCCAAATTTCTTCCGTGCTTGTGGCGGAAGAAGCGACTAAAAAGCGATCCGCCACGCCTTGCTTTTTCGCAAGGTCTTTGAAGATAAACTCTGCCATCGGACTGCGGCAAATGTTGCCGTGGCAGACGAACATGATTTTTATCATAGCACGATTATAAATCACCAATTATTGGTCGCATTCTTACAGGTGCAAGTTGTACATCAATGTATCGACCTTTGCATTTTCATATTCAAACTGATGCAATTCAAAATTGAATACCGCTTTGGTTTTATGTACAATTCGATGATGATCAGGGCACAGCACAACAATATTGCCCGGGTTGTTATTAGCTGTTTTCGAAAAATAATCCAAATGGTGTGCTTCGGTTACATCGACACCATACGCCTCTGTTGCAGTTGCCCCACAGATCTGGCATCTGTACTGGTACAATTTTTTCAAAGACTTTTGAATGCGATCATCAAAAATCCTTACATTGGCTTTCCTATCTTGCAGTACAACCTTGGATGTAAAATCCTGCTGATTGATAATCCGTTCAATTTCTTCCTCGGTGAATTGCGTGATAAACTTCTGATCATCTTTTGTGATTGCAGGTGAAACATAAACATTGTCGCCGTCAACAAGAAGATCTTTGACTATCTGCGTTAATGAATCAAAGTCGTAATTTTTAAGGCCATTGTGCATTAATAAAACAGCAGTTGCAGGAGCGCGCTTATGCCATCCTTTGCGAGGAGCTCCGGTCAGAACATCAAATTCATCGCGACGAAGTTTAAGATAGTTGTTATTCTTTCCAAATCTTTGTGATATACCTTCAAAAGCCTCTGAATAATTTGCATACCCCAGTGCTCGCACGGCGTCAAGATTGAATTTGGAAAGATAATATGCTATTATCGAAATTTTTCTGTTTGTGTCAGTCAGCATTTGCCCCTCCAATAATTTGCTCAGTAAGTTTATTCAGTGTCGCATCTTTGTCGTGCTTGATTTCGCACTCCCATATTGTTATTACTCTCCATCCGCGATCAACCAATTCTTTGTTCTTACGAATATCGCGCATAATATTACTTTCAATTTTCTCCTTCCAGAAATCCGCATTGTCCTTCGGCCAAACAAAATATTTGCAACCCTCATGCCCGTGCCAGAAACATCCATTCACAAAAATTACTGTTTTGTATTTTGGCAGAACAATATCCGGCGTTCCGGGAAGACGCTTATCATTTTTGCGATAGCGAAATCCTTTTGAGAAGAGATACTTGCGGACTATTTCTTCCGGCTTTGTATTCTTCCCCTTTATTCTTGACATATTATAACTTCTTGTCTTTTTGTCGTGTACGTCCATAATACCTGCAGATTTTTTTGTCAAGCAATGAAATCTGATAAAAGATCCCTTCGAGCAATTTTACTGGTATACTGTTGCCAGCCATGCGAATAATCTTGTCTCGTGGGAATAGAACACTTCCTTTATGAACTTCCGGGTTGCATTTTACGATGTTTCGGTAATCTTCGTCTATGAATCCCATGAACAGCAAACATTCACGCGGAGTCAAATAACGAAAATGACTTTTTCCCTCAATTCCAGAATCAAAATAAATATTTCCGGAGTTCGGGTTGCGATCCTGTTTTGTAGTTATAGTTCTTATAAATGTAATCTCGGGATTCCGGATTCCTCCCTCCAGAATTATCTTCGGATTTTCATCCCAGATTTCTCTGCGTGAAGGAGTATCATTCGGAGTACAATCGACTGCTTCTTCATATATTTTCTGATTATCATAATTTGTTCGCAGCAGATCAGAAACATTCTGCTCGTGATAATACTCCGAGCGTCTGTACTCTTCTATGACTTTATCTTCATCTTTACTGTCGAAGAATTTCTCCACAAGGCTTCTTAAAGCATCGTCATTACCAACATAAACGCTGATCATCAAAAGTCTTGGCCTGTTTTGGGGAAGCCCGAATGACAATGCATTCAATTGAAAATATTTGCTGACGTATCCCAAATTATTAAGATCTGTGATCCATGCGTTGAAATTTGCAAAATGCCGTTCCGAAAGCAATGTAGGCACATTTTCCATAAGCAGATACCTCGGAAGTGCTTTGCCCTCGTCATACATTTCCTTCAGGATTCTTCCAACCTGCCAAAGAAGACTTGACCGGCTCCCTGAATCCTTATCTATTCCTTTGTTGTATCCGTGAAAAGCGCCCACATTGGATAGATCCTGACAAGGAAAGGAATATGTCAGAATATCGATGTCTTCCGGCATTTGCTCTCCTGTCAGAGAACTGACATCCACAAAATTGTTGTTTCTGCGAATGGCCGTGAGAATACGCTTCAACACCGGTTCCGAATATGTGCGCAAGGTCTTATAATCCATCTTTTCCTTGCCGCTGTTGCTTAGTGTGTAACTCTTCAGCTGTTCCAACAGTTCTGGCTTTGTCAGCAAATCAATATCGGCCGGAATATCCGTGGAGCTATGTATTGCATCGTATGCGATAAATGCGTGCAAATCCCATTCGCAAGTGCCAAGCGCGTTTATTGTATATCCTAAATTCTTTAATGCTTTTGCTTGGCTTCCTATACCACTGAAAAGCTCTACTATGTTGCATGTTTGATTCATGTTACTTTTCTCTCTATCTATATTTAAACAAGAACACCGCTATCCTCAAGCTTCTTTCTGATTTTCCAAATCAACTTTGCTTGCTTCGGAGATGCGATTTTAGGTCTTGGTGTATCAGTAGATGCAGCTATATTCAAAAGATCAATTTCCATAGGAGAAAGGATTTTTCGTTTCAATCCTTCGGCTATAAGATTTCTCCAATATGCTCCACCTAAATTGACGATCTCTCCTTCAATGTTCAATTCCTTACCAAGCTTTTCGGATTTCATTTCCGACTTCATTTTGTCCTCAATGATTGATAACGGCATCAAATCATTAATAAACTCTTGAGAGAATGCGCAAGGAATTGCCTTGTACTTATCCCATGTATCTTCTTTTTTACAATACTCTGTAACAATAACACCATTCGACTTTTGGATGAATTCATTCGTCACTTGAGCAATTCTGTTGATTTCTGCTATAAGAGACGAATACAACTCTTGCTTACGCCATATGCGGTCAAAATCCAAAGCATATCCATTGGGAATAGCGCTAATAATCTTGGATATCGTATATGGCACAATATTAAGCTTATAACCACCAACGTTATACCATTCCGCCTTGTTGACAATTCTATCAGTTTCGCGATATAAAATGGTGTAGCAAATACATTTTTTAAAAAATTCCGTGTTAAAATATTCGCTGTGTGCCTGATACTTTTTATCAATAATTTCAGCGAAGAATTTCATTACTTTTTGAGAACCTGCGCTAACTCTATCCGGTCTTAAAAGTTCCGCTGCAGTATAGTACTTAGCGAGTTCTTCTTTCTTCACAACTTGATTCTTAGGATATTTCTTTTTAAAGTTTTCAATATCGCTCTTCTTATAGAGTTTGAATTGTTCTTGTTCATACTTTCCGCGTGAACGCTCATAATACCAGTATGTACCGTGCAAGCTACCGTCCTTTGCCGGTGCAGGTGTATGAGTGGAAAGCATTGCCAATGTTCTGTGAAATGGATGGTTTGAGAAGAAATCTGCATCGGTAACAGTATTTTGACTGTTTGCATACTTCGATATGTTTTGAATCATCGTATCATAGTCATCGTTCTTGACAACCGTCATTTTCATAGGTACAAAGATATTATCAAGAGATAACTTGTCCTTCAAAACCGCTGATGTTAAAGATGCGGTTGTCTGACCACCATTTATAATCTGCAAATCCTCAATTTCGACAATCTTATGACCGTCCGGAGACAACGTAATTCTTGCGGCAGTACACGCGATTCCATTATTGTATGTAAAGAACTTGGTTGGCTCTGTTCTAATTGTATTTCTGATGCCTTTGTTTATTTTTCCACGGTTACTAAGAAAAGCACGAACATTTCCTTCCAGGAGATGCGGACCGTGATCATAATAAATTTTGTGTAGAAATTCACCAGGAACTATGGCAAGATAAGCATCATAATCGATGTTATCGACCATATCTGCCTTAATACAAGGAATGCCATCTACTCCATATTTCTCAGTTTTGATAACAATCGGTTCACGATCGCGACCAGATTGGAATAATTCAAAAAAGCGTATTGTGCTCCATATGCTAACACTAACTTTTTTATCAAGGAAAGTAAAAGGAGGTAATTCTTTAACAGAGTTACTTATATCCTGATTGGTTATGATTATGAGTTTGATTTTATCAATGGACTCATCATTTTCAGCATTGACATAGTCGATGTGCATTCTACGTGCGATGTCTCGACCAATTTTCAAGACATCGTCATAAATATCAAAATATTTTTCCAATGTGCCTTCATAAGCTTCCTCCAAAAAATTCAGCATTCTTGTTTGAATCTTACTGATATCTGTCATTGTCAACGTTTCAGAAACAGAGTCTTTAAATTCATTCGAAATAAGAACAACCGACTTGTCCGACTCGTCAAAAGCCAAAGCATCAAAAGACATAATACGATTGTTTCTTCCTTTTTTGTTTACGCAAATAGGCTGTGGATCGATCAATTCACCCATAGCAACGAGTTTGCCCAATGTATCCGTCAGGAAATAATCGTCATATGTCGTGCCGTCTATTTGAGCTTCAAGATGTATATCATCTAAACATTCTTGCTTGTACTCTTCATAGGTGATTTCCATATCATATCTCCTTGAATTTTTCTATAACTGATAATTCTATTTCGTACTTTACTTTAACAATACCACGAGGCAAATCATCGTGTTTAAAGCGTGGGAAGTTATCGGTTACCCGATATTTCTCCGTCTTCACAACATTGTAAACATAATTGTCATATATTTCGCTATAAGCATATTTCGCTTGAGCAAGTTTATCCAGAAACAAGTCCCGATCACTTTCCAAAGCAAACGAGTTCAAAATATCTTCTACCAAAGGGTTTAGAGAATAACCATTAAACTCTGGACTCATCTTTTCCATATGGAAAACAATCAATTTCCCATCAGAAGTTGATTCAAGCTGTTCGATAGAGGAAATAAACACAGTAGGCTTATTATTGGAAATCGATTTAACTTCAAACCAATCATTTCCGTGCGAAAAGTCTTTATGTGTAGGTTCCGGGCCACTCCATGAATTCAGCCCAGCTGTCGTACCATAAAGATCGAATATATTGTTTTTCAAAAACAGCAATTCAGCTATTAACCCCTGAATTTCATCTTCCGAAAGAATATCTTTTCTTCCATAAAACATCTTTTTCCAAAGATTATAACGATTCACTATCTCAACATATCCGTTCTCCGGAGAGCAAGCATCCGTTTGATTAATAATATCCTCGCACAATTTATAAAACAAAGTGAAGTTCTCATGGGAGTTGAATGAAAACAATATACTATGTCCAAGAGATGTCCTTACCTGTTTGATAATCAGCAAAGCATTACCGACGATTTTCACGGGCGCAAATACACCATTGAATCTTAATGTTTTTTGTCCTTGATCATTAAGACCAAGATACAATTCCAAAGGATGATCTTCGGAGACCCTAAGATATGTGGAATTGCCTTGTATTGCTGCAAATTTTTCTTCTATCTGTTGAATGTCCATTTAAATCTCTCCGTAAGTCTGATAATCTTCCTCATGCTGTTTGGTGTAATAGTTGCAAGTCTTGTTAACAATATAGTTTGTTGCATCACCACTTACTCCTTGTTTGTGCGGGAATCCTATTCCGTAACCGACAAGATATTTCATATTCTTTTGACGCATTTCCAAAAGCAATTTAACCTGTGATTTTACTTCTTCTTCCATGGTGTTTTCTGCGGTAAAGTAATCATCAATATCAACGCCTTCATTGCTCGGTTGGATGAAGTAAATAATGAGTAATGCATTTCTTCCTTCGAGCATATAATCTTGTGCTTTGACGTTTGTCTGACTTTCTACACGCTTGCGATCGGCTTCACTCAAGCCATTTGCGGTATCACGAGGACCCCACAAATGCGCTCTAACTCCGTTCATACGTATAATTTGTTGATCGAGATACTCATCTCTGTTAACAATATCGAATCTTCTTTTTACACAAGTATCGGTGAATACAGGCTCGAAACCTTCAATAGGGGTATTTTCGGCAGCACCGCCCATAACCAATACATCGAACTTCATTTCTAAATGCTTCGCAATAAAACGGCAAAGCTGTTTAGTGTCAAAGTTTTCGTTGGCCTCATGAATGTTTAAAACCTGCAACAACTCAAATACTCTCCGTGCCGATATATCCCTGAAATATGGGTGTTGTACACTATCATCTTTTTGGGCAACAGTAAGTTCTCTTAAAAAAGCGCTTGTATGATCGATGTTTTCCGAAACAGCAGAAAGAGAACGATGCAAATAAGGGGTTTCAAATACGCTGCCATAAAATGACTTTCTATCAATCTTGGCTTTAGTATTACGCATCTTGTTAGCAGCTGTAATTCCCATTTCAGAAGAATTATTACGAACACGAATACCGTAATCCTCCGGTCGCTTACCTTGTGCACCCATAGTCCGTATATCCTTCTTCAATTGGTCAATAGACTGACTGATCTCACGATAATACCTGTATGAGAAATCAGTTAGATAAATCTTACACATATCTCCGTAATCATCGCGATATCCAAACCAACGTCCCATCTGCATCAAAACATCAAACGTAGCTGTGTTTCTATAGAAATAGCTTACACAAAGACCTTCCAATGTCAATCCTCTTGAAAGTGCTAAGCCTCCAATTGCTATAACACGCAGTCCATCTCTTTCGTGCTTGGAATAATCAAGTTTATTGGAATTGCGTGACGAGTTTACTACGGCAATTTCAATATCCTTAATTGCCTCAGGAAGTCTTTCGAAAACTTGATCCCATGTTGCCGTCTTTCCGAACCAATTATTGTCCGCATATTCTAATTCGTACGATTCATACAATGCAGAAATCAGCGAATTTCTCATATAGTCCTCTTTTTTACAACGGCAGTTTTGTTTGATTGCACGCTTCATATCTGCAAAATAGTTCTCAACTATCTCTTTAATTACAAACTGAACGTCAGTAAATCGAGACATATTGATCAACATAGAACGATGCGTGTTCTTCTCTACTTCCCTAATATCTCTGATAGCATTTGCCAAAAGAAACACGTTTATAGAGTGATAAAACGAAGGAAACAGTTTATCGCCGTCCCACTCCTTTTTGTGACGCAACGGAAAAACCTTATCGTCATAATCATTTATGAATCTTACATTGCTATTGCTCTCAAAGAAATACTTTTGCGCACCACAATAATTCGAAGGAGATTCCAAAGAATATATGAAATGGCGCGGAAACAGATCATCAGCTAACATTTCGTCTTGTGTATCATAGCTGATGAAAACGTTCGCAAAAGGAGTAGCTGTAAAACCTACGTAAGTGTTTCTTGCAAACAACGTCAATATTTTACGAATGTAATTATTGATCTTTGTGGGATCTTCATCCTTCTTGTTTGTATTGATACTTGCGTTATCCGCCTCATCATCAATCATGATCATCGGCACTGTAATCTGAGAAACAGCACTGCTTG
>FR890512.1:27699-40532 GCA_000433415.1 Clostridium sp. CAG:448 | reverse complement strand
AGGGCAGCCGCCACTGCTCCCACGATCCGTTCAGATACGCTTCCCGCGCAAACAGTCCGCTGTCACCCGGACTTGCCGGGATCACACTCAGACAAAGGTCGCCCACAAGCATCAGCAGTGCGCCGAGCGCGCCGAAGAGCGCATCCCTTCTGTACCGTTTCCATTCCTGCGGATTCATGTTCCGTTTCCTCCTTTGTACGGCTTTTGGTTAGTCTTTGCTAACCGAAACGCTTTTTGAAAAGCCGGCTCGCATGGAAATGACCGGAATCGTTTATCCGGTCATATTATAACATACAAAAAATCGTTTTTCAAGAGCAAACCGGAAAATTCATGCTACGAAAATCATTGACACAAAGGCAGGAATGCAGAATACGGCTTTGTGCATTTGCGATATTTTTCTGTTTTAACGCGCACTTCATCCCTCTGCGCAGGTGTACCCCCCACCGGGGAGGTCACACTTTCTCTGCTCTCTTCGGGAGCGTCTTTGTCAGTATCAGGGTATAGGCAACTGTGACAGCGATCAGAATCGCGAGATGAAGCAGGTGCATTTCCGTGGTCAGATCCGCGTCATTTGCAAACGTGCCGAGCGTATTGATGGCGGAATGGACGATGATACAGGGGAGCAGACTGCCGCCGCGGTAAAAAAGCGTGACCAGCAGAAAGCCGACCGCAATCGCAAAAACGATCTGGCACAGATTATTGATCAGGTCCATGCCGCTGCCGTTGAACAAATTGATGATATGCCCGACGCCGAAGGTCACACTGGAAATTACGACGGCAGATTTGACATTGTTCTTTGCGATGGCGGCAAACAGGAACCCGCGGAAGATCACTTCCTCCAAAAACCCGACGCAAAGCATACACACGATGCGGCAGACCGTTTCCGCCGGTGTGTACCGGAGGGCAACACCGTTCCATAGGTTTCCGGACACCAGAATCAACAGCGGCACATAGTAAAGGAACCGCCACGCGGGAACGGAGGATTTGCAGAGTCCGTACCGCTTCTGCAAGCCGTTTTTCCGGATGAAGGCAAAAAGAACAACGGTCTGCAGGACGCAGAAAACGGCGCTTGCGGCGTATGCAATGCCTATGACGTTATTCAACGGATTTGCGAGGGATTGCAGAAGGCAATAAATCACAATCCATACGATGGCGAAGGTCAGTTCGTTTTTCTCATATAACTTTTTCATTTTGTTTTCTCTTTTCCGATCTCCGAGGGCGAGCCTCTGATTCTGCCAGCGAAAGAAACTTTTTGTCCGACTGAATGCTCTGTGTCAGGAATCTGCCGCTCCGGAATAAGGCATAGGTCGTGACCGGCGTGGGGACGTTCTGCGCGGTTTCTTTGTCGGTGATATGGATGGCGCGAAACGGAATGCCGTGTTCCCGCGCCGTCTCTTGCACCCGCGGCACCCAATAGCAGGTGTACGGGCACTGGTCGGTGTAATAGAGGACAAAGCCCTCCCCGTCCGCCTGCGGGTGCTTGGCGCACGCCTTGAATGTCGGCGGCGCGGCATCCGGCACAAGGGGCAGATACATCAGATTGATCCCGCAGTCGGAGCTGTCTGCGACCCGGAACCCCTTGTAGGTCAGAAACTTCGGATCGGCGAGGAATTCCCGCTTCCGTCCCTCGGCACACAGGATACAAACGCCATTCCTACCCTGTGCCGTGGCGTCCCGGATGCACGCGGCAAGCAGGTCGTTTGCATATCCGTGTCCCTTCATGGAACCGGAAACCCACAGGCAGTTGATATAGAGCCAGCCGTCCGCCTCAATGGGCACCCATGCGTTTTCTGCCGGGATATATTCGATGAAGCACTTGCCGCGCTCCTCACTGCGGCAGAAGACAAGCCCCTCGTCAAAACGCTGCTTCATCCATTCCTTTTTGGCAAGACCCTGCTTGCCGGACATCGCGCAACAGATGTGTTCTTTGTCGATATTTTCTTTCGTAATGCGGATATAGTTCATAGCGCTCCCCTGCCTTCCGAACAAAATGCGCCATCCCGGCAAAGGCTGTTCCAATGCGCCCTTGTCATAACGTTTGTATGCCCGACGCGCACCTCGTGCAAAAGAGGAACAGGCACATCCGGGCAGGTGTGATGGTACATAAATCCCAGCTTTTCCTGGACTCTTTTGGATTTTTGATTGTCGTAATACCCGCACCAGATTGTCTGCATGCCAAGGTCCTCAAAGCCGTGACGAATGACCGCTCTTGCGGCTTCCGGCATATAGCTTCTTCCCCAGAACGGCTTGCCAATCCAATAACCGAGCTCGCATTCATCGTCACGCTCGGTCATATCGGTGTGCCCGTTCAATCTCAGCTCAATCGCGCCGATTGCCTTTCCGTTCCCTTTTTCACAGATGGCATAGAATTCCGCACCGCAAAGCACATTGCGGATCACATCAAGGCTTTCTTCTACCGATTTGTGCGGCTGCCATTCCGCGATCGGACCGACATACGGATCGCTTGCATACAAAAACAGACTCTCCGCATCTGTTTCTTCCCATTTCCTGAGCATCAGTCTTTCTGTTTCCATCATAAAAATCTCCGAAATCTCCCATCCAAGGTTTATGGAACAGGCGTTTCTTCCTGCGCCGCCAATATGGCGCCTCTGTATGCCTGTGTCAGCTGGGCACCGATCAGCGCCTCGTCGTATTTGAGCGCATTGTTGGCAATGATGCTTGCATACCCGTGCGCGAACAGAAAAACGGTCAGAAAAACCTTTTTCGTCTGTTCCCGATCCATTCCTGTCGCTCCCTGCATCGCCGAAAGGACAGGGGTAAGCTCTTCGGCATCGATCAGTTCAAGCAACGTGCTTCCGCAGAAAAAATCCGACTGAAAAAGAAAGCGGAACAGGTGCGGTTCCTCAATCGCAAAGCGAATGTAATTCAGACCGATTCCCAGCATAACGCCATTTTGGGGGCGTTTCAGATTCATCAGATATTCCGAATGATAACAGTCAGCCTTCTCATAGACCGCCCTTTTGAGTTTCTCTATCGTTGCAAAATGGTACATAACCGGCTGCGTGGAACAATTCAGCCGCTCCGATACCGTCCTTGCATTGATATTTTCCGCCCCCGTTTCACGGGCAATCGCAAAGGCGGCGTCAATGATCATTTCTTTTGTAGCTTTTACTTTTGCGGGCATAAGTGTGTCTCCATATATAATTTGAATTATACATAATATGGATTATACATCGAAAAGAACAGTTTGTCAAGTACCAAAGGCAAAATTTGCAGATTTTTTATTCCGCCCGGCAAGTCCCCAATCTGCCGTAGATGAAAAACCAGCCGAGAACACAGGCAATGCTCTCGGCTGGGGGATTCAGTTTACAACGCAGCAAATTGCAGGCTTTTCGGCATCTCCGACAGCTTTAATCCAGTCTGTTTCATACAGCCGTTCAACCAGTTTATCTGCCGCGTGGAAACGGTAGACAAATGCTCCGACATATTCTACGTTTTTACGGATATGCGAAGGGGCAAGATCCGCAGTGATATTTGCGGCAAGCTCTGCCGTCTTTCTGTTCAGATCAGAAACAATAGAGATACATTCACTCAACATCTGCCGAAGCTCCTCGTATTCTCTGTAAGACCATACCGCAAAATTTGCTTTGCTACCTTGGTAATAGTGAAGATCCTCAAGCGTCTTTTTCCAGTGATCCGGCAAATATGCAAAACAGCCGACCGCTGTGCAAACAAGGGGATCGGTCATTTTTTCCCCAAAGTCCTGCGCATTCAGTGTTTGCCTGAAATTCATAGCGATAACGCTTCCGCGATGATCGCTTGAAGGGCAGCCGTTATAAATACCCTGGATTCCTTCCGGCATTCTATCCCCGACTGCATTTTCGATACTTCTCCCCCACACGATCCCCCGTCCGCCTCCACCGTTCACAAGTGAATACGGACCATCCTGGGGTAATTCGCCACATTTCTGCACAAAATCGTTTTCGGTATCCACCAACGAAAAATGCAGGCACAGGAGAATTTTTTGCCAACGTGCAAGATTGGCATCTGCAAATCTGTTTCCGAAGCGGGCATCAAAATCATCCGTCACCGTCGCAAGCTTTTGCGCGCTTTCCCTGATATGTTCTTTCAGTTTCCCGTCAATCGCTTTCGTGCAATCAAGTGTGAAAATCGGAATATTGGCTAAATACTTGCCGCCACTGCAAACAAGATACTGACGGTCAACAAGCAATTTGATTTCGTCCTCAAGATAAGGGAGTGCAACCCCAAGTTCTATACTGATTTCCTGGATGGTTACCGGACTATAATATGCCGCAAGCAAAATATTCCCTTTTATTTTTCTTCTTTCAAAATCACGGTATTCAAAATCATCTCCCGCTTTTGTGCCCCAAAAATCAATCTCAAAGATATTGGGACGATAGCTTTTTTCTCCGTAAAGTCTTTCCATATTCATGCCCTCTCTGATCATTTTTCTCGCACGGAACAGATAATACTTTATCATTTCCGTGCTTGTCTGTAATTTTTCGGCAATTTCGGAGCAGGAAAGGTTCTCCATGTAGTATAAAACGGTAGCATCACGGTATTCTCTTGACAGCAAGGAAAGCGCACGACGAAGAAGATTTATTTCTTCTGCCCTTATAATTTGGTCCAAAGCAGACTCGGATTCATCGGCAACGCGATCATCAAGCTCTGCTGTATGCCTTGCATTCCTCGATTTTTTGCGCAGATAATCGACATAAACATTCTCCGCCACCTTCCACATAAAGCCGTAAAAACGTTCCTCATCCTTGAGATTCGGTGCCGATCTGATTACCCCGTAAAGAATATCACTTGCGAGGTATTCGGCTTCATTGACATTTCCAAGCCTTGTCAATGCAAATCCGAATATCGACTTCATGTTTTCCGTTATCAGTTTATCAAGTTTTATACGATCCATTTCCCCCTCCATTCCCGTTTTCAGGCGCCTTCACACATATAGTCGTTGGAAAGATAAAACGGTTAAGCCGATTTTGAAAAATTTGTGATACAGATTCGGCAATGGTCTGTATAAAGGTTATTGCGTCTATCCTTGCCTTTTGGTAAGCGGTCTGTGTCAGAAATTCAAAGACCTTGACTGTCAGAATCAGGAGAAGAATCACCGCTTCTCTTCAATGGCCCCTTACGATTCCGTCAGGTTTTTTCTACCCCAACTATTGACATAGAGCCCAAAGACCCCGTTTTTGCCTATCTGTGGGAATACCCCAACTTACAAAGAAAAAGCCGACAGGCAATACCTGTCGGTAATGGAGCGGATTACGGGGCTCGAACCCGCCACCTCCACCTTGGCAAGGTGGCGCTCTACCAAATGAGCTAAATCCGCATATTCAAAGTGCCTCCGGTCGGAATCGAACCAACGACACGGGGATTTTCAGTCCCCTGCTCTACCGACTGAGCTACAGAGGCATAATGGCGACCCGGATCAGGCTCGAACTGAACGACACGGGGATTTTCAGTCCCCTGCTCTACCAACTGAGCTACAGAGGCATAACAGCATGGGACTGCTGTATGTTATGATGGCGACCCGGATGGGGTTCGAACCCACGACCTCTAGCGTGACAGGCTAGCGCTCTAACCAGCTGAGCTACCAGGCCACACCATCATATACACAGATGACACCGAGTATCATCCGTTGGTGGGAACAATAGGACTCGAACCTATGACCCTCTGCTTGTAAGGCAGATGCTCTCCCAGCTGAGCTATGCTCCCATTTGACCGTCGTTCTGGTTGCGACGACTTTCAAATTATACCACAGGGAATCGCATTTGTCAATACCTTTTTTCAAATTCTTCCAAGATTTTTTCAGGAAAATTTTGATCAATCAATACCTCTGATCAGCAGAAAATCAATGCAGTCCGGAACTCTGTCCCGCAACGTGTGTTATTATAGCATACGCGTTTTGATTTGTCAAGAGGTTTTTTGCAATTTTTTTTACTTTTTTCGCCAACCCGATTCTACGGCAGACAAGATGCGGGAGCAACACCACCCGGCATTGCTCCCGTGCATTTATGACTGCTCCCCGGCGCTCTCCCGCTCCCGGCGATCAAACATTTCCCGCAGGTCCTCATGCGAGAACAGATATTTCTGACCGCAGAAATGGCAGACGACTTCCAATGCATCCGGCTTCCCTTCAGCCAGCTGTTCCGCCAGCATTTTCCGCACCTCTTTGCGCCCCAGGGACAGAAGCGCGCGTCCGGTCCGCTCCCGCGAACAGGTACAGCGGTACGCAACGGGCAGCTCGTCAAAAATATCATACGGAATGTCTTTGCAAACGATGGAAAGCAGCTCCCGGTTGTCTGCCCCGCCGTCAATCAGGGAGGAAATGGCGCTGAGCGCTTCCACATTCTTTTCCAACCGATCAATCACCGACGTATCCGCGAAGGGCAACAGCTGTACCAGCACGCCGCCCGCGGCACGGCAGGAGCTGTCCACATCAATCAGAACGCCCAGGGCGCAGACCGTCGGGATCTGTTCGCTCTCGGCATAGTAAGCGGCAATGTCCTCCGCAATTTCCCCGCTGACCAATGCGATGGCGCCGTTATACGGTTCTTCCGCGCCGGTATCCCGCAGAATGTGCAGAACCCCATTGCCGACCGCACCGCCGACATCCAGCTTTCCGTTCGCCTTCAGCGGCAGATCGACCGCCGGGTTCTGTATATAGCCGCGTACATTTCCCAAATAGTCCGACGCCGCGAGCACTCTCCCCGCGGGGCCGTCGCCGTTCAGCATCACGGTAATGCTGTCCTCCTCTTCCCCAAGCATACATCCCATAATGGAAGTAATGGTCAAAAGCCGTCCCAGGGTCGCACCGGCGGTCGGCGTCAGCGTATGGTGCGCAATTGCCTCCTGCACGATTGCCGTGGAGTTGATCACATGAATGCGCGCACTGCCGTCCTTTGTCATGGCGCGTAAAATTGCAGATGGTTTCATTATTTCCCCCTATTCGATACGCCGCATCTTATTTGATTGCGCGTGCGCAAAAATACCAACGGTCCTGTGCGGCATCGGCAGGCGTAAAGGCAAAATCGCCGTAAACACCCAAAAGCTCCATACCTGCCGCCTGCAGGGAGGCGGTAATCTGCTCCATTGTATAGCAGCGTTCGGTCTGTACCTCATCCCGGCGGGTATAGGTGCCGTTTTTATTCTCCGTAAACACGGACAGTGCAAACTCGCACAGACCGCTTTCCGGATCGTAGCGGTTCTGCCAACCGCAAAATGTCCCGCCTTCCTCGTCCTCCAGAATATACGCCTCATCGCCGTATACACATGCAAACTTATGCGGGGTATTGACATCAAAGAAAAACAGTCCGTCCGGCTCCAGGTAATTATGCACCAAAGAAAAGCAGAGCGCCAATTCCCCGTCGCCGGTCAGATAGTTGAGACTGTCCAGGCAGCAAAGCACGGCGCCGACCGTCCCGTACAGTTCAAAGGAACGCATATCCTGCTGCAGAAACAAAATCTGCCTGCCGGCAGCCGCAGCACGGTCATACGCCACGGCAAGCATATCCGCGGAGCCGTCCACACCGATCATATCGTAGCCACGCTCCGCCATGGCAATGGTCATCCTGCCGGTTCCGCAGGCAAGGTCAAGCACAAGCGCAGGGCGCTTCCGGCAGAACTTCTCCATGCACCGTTCGGCAAACGCCGCCCATGCGGTATAATCAATTTCGGCATTCAGTCGGTCATACACCGGCGCCACAGCCCCATAACCGTCGTACTCGTACCGATCCTCCGCACGCATATCAGAACTCACGGCGCTTCCCCATCCGATCCATGGCATCCAGCACATGCAAATATCCGTTACCGAACTTCAGGCAGCGGTTTACGCGGCTGATGGTTGCGGTGCTCAATCCGGTTGCCGACGCAATATCCGTATAGACGCGGTTATCGCGCAGCATTTTTGCCGCAGTCAGGCGGCGGGACATCTCTTTCAGCTCGGATGCGGTGCAAAGATCTGTCAGGAATTCCTTACATTCCGCTATTGTGCTCAATGTGAGAAATGCACGGCACAGGATCTCGATATTCTCCGTCCCCTCTGTCCTCTCTTCCATTTTCCGTACCTCCCGAACGTAGAACTCTAATTCTTTTTTCATTGTACCATATCCTTCGGGAAAAGTAAAGTCTTTTTTACAAAATAATCAACAAATTCCTACAAGATTCTGCTTCGATTTTTTGACGATATTTCTTTTTATGGAATGATTATCTGTTTTATCGTCATTTTTCGACAGAAAAAGAAGCGCAGACATATTAACCGAAAAGACAAAATATCAATTTCCTATTGACTTTTTCCGTAGAATAATGTATAATACAAAACAGGCAAAAATTCGACCGGTTGCGCCCCGTTCTCCGCGCTCCGGCGACGCTTTTCCTATGATTTTCCAGAGATTCAGAGATACGGAGGAAAACGGTGTTATGATGAATGTTAAAGTTGGAAAAAAAATAAGGCTTTTGCGTAAGAAAAACGATGTCACGCAGGATGACCTCGCAGTACACCTCGGGGTAACACCGCAGGCGGTTTCCCGTTGGGAATCCGAAACCTGCTATCCGGATATTGAATATCTGCCGCGCATTGCGGACTTTTTCAGCGTGACCATGGACGAGCTGCTCTGCTACGACGGGGCACAAAAGGAACAGCGCGTGGCGGATTATATGGAAAAGGCCGCTTGGCTGGAAGAGCACGACCGGTTGCCGGAGGCTCTGACGCTGCTACGGGAGGCAATTGCCGAAATTCCCTCCTCTTATGTGCTGCAATTGGAGCTGGCAGGCGTATTGTCCGCGCTCAATGCCAACGGACGTCCCAAAAAGGCGGATTTGCAGGAAGCGGTAACGCTCTGCCACCATATTTTGGACGACTGCACCGACGATGCTTTGCGGGATGAAACCAAAAAGACGCTGTGTGACATTTATTCGCACCAGCTTCGGGACGAAAAGAGCGCACTGGAGATTGCGGATCAGTTGCATGCAATGTCTTACTGCAGTGAAATCATTAAGGCGACCGTCCTAACCGGCGAAACCGCGTTTGCGCAGGCACAGAGAAACCTGATTCTGTTTGCGGACAATATCTGGTGGCACCTGTACAATCTGGCATGCGTACCGGATATTTCCGGCGATCACTACTCTCTGGAGCAGAAGATTGAGATTCTGTGGCGTGGGGTACAGTTATTCGGCATTATTTTCGGCGAAAAAAATCTGCTGTACTACCACGACCGGCTTGCCAACTCCTACCGTCAGCTTGCGATGCTGTATCTGATGCAGGGCGACCGGGATCGCGCCCTGGATTGCGTCGAGAAAATGGCGGATCACGCCATTGCTTATGACTCACGCCCGGAGGAAGCCACCTATGAATCCGTGTTGATCAACACCGTCACCTATCAGCGCGGCGGAGAGGGTGAATCCACCGATATTTCCAAGTGCGCACGCCTGCTGCAGGGCAACTTCGGCAGCCGGATCTGGGCGCCCATCCGCACGCATGAGCGCTTCCGCAACGCGGTGCTGCGCATGGAAGCATACAAATAAGCGTTCAGGGCTGTCCGCAGGGTCAGGGATTGCACCGGTCTCTGCGGCAGCCCGATTCAGCGATACGGACAAAAGCGCCGGCTCCCTTTTCACTCTGCCAAAAATCCGCAGGGTGCAAAGGAAGCGGCGCTTTTTATTTCGGAAGATATTTTCGGAAGATTACAACAGCCGGATGCCGGCATCGGCACATGCGCTGACGGTTTGTTCATCCCACAGGCTGGACTGCACCTCGCCGATATGCGCGCAGCCCATCATCAGCATGCAGAGGCGCGACTGTCCGATACCGCCGCCGATCGTCAAAGGCAGCTCACCGTTCAGAAGCATCCGATGGAAGGGCAGTTCTCTGCGGTCGTCACAGCCGGCAAGCGTGAGCTGGCGGTCAAGGGATTCACTGTCCACGCGGATTCCCATAGAGGAAATCTCGATTGCCCGCCCGAGCACGTCATCCCAGAAAAACAAATCGCCGTTCAACTGCCAGTCGTCGTAGTCAGGCGCTCGTCCGTCATGCGGTTTGCCGGATTTCAGCTTTCCGCCGATCTGCGCAAGAAAGGCGGTTTTATGCGCGCGCAGGAAGGTGTTTTCGCGCTCTGACGGGGTCTGGTCGGGATAGAGATCCTCCAGTTCCTGCGTGGTAATAAAAGTAACATCCCTTGAGAGGACGCAGGTCAGTTGCGGGAAGTTGACCTGCAGGCGGTCATTGGTATTGCAGATCGCATTGACAATACAACGCACGGTATTGTACAGGTACTGCAGATTACGCACCTCGGGCGTGATGACCTTTTCCCAGTCCCACTGATCCACATAAACGGAGTGCAGATTATCCAGCACCTCATCCCGGCGAATCGCATTCATGTCGGTGTACAGACCGTACCCGACGCCGAACCCATACCGTTTTAGAGCAAGGCGCTTCCATTTGGCAAGGGAATGCACCACCTGCCCTTCCCTGCCGATGGCGGGGATGTCAAAGGTGACAGGACGTTCGTAGCCGTTCAGATTGTCATTCAATCCGGAATCCCCTGCGACAAACAGCGGTGCGGACACACGTTTCAAATTCAGGGCGTTGGCAAATTCCTCCTGAAAGGTTGCCTTGACATAGGCAATGGCTCGTTGCGTCTGATACGGATCCAACACCTGGCAATAGCCGGCGGGAATCACAATACGGTTGGTACTCACGTTCTACCTCCTTATTTTGATATGTTTTTCTTTTTATTTTAACATAAAATTTCCCGGATTGCAAGCACATACCTGTGTAATATTTCACAATTCCAAGGACTTTGTTTTGTACAAACGTACAATTTTTCCCGATTCGCCCGGTTTGTCTTGACTTATTCCCGGTTTTCGATTATAATATAGGGGATAAAATTTGTTGATTATCCACACGGAGGAACCATTATGGAATCGCAGAAGAATCCACGCGTCTTACAGATCATCACGACTGCGTGCCACGCAATCGTTGCACTCTTTTTACTGCTTGCGCCTTATGCAACCGTACTTTATGAAAATGACAACGGCATCGGCGTTCTTGCATTCAACAGCAACTATTCACTGATCTACCCTGCAATCGCAAAGGGCTCCGCTGTCTGGATTCCGCTGGCAATCACGGTTCTTCTGTTTGCGCTCTCCTGCGTTGCGATTCTCTATCGCCCGCTCTCCAAAATCGCGCCCTTGATTTCGCTCGGAAGTATGGCTTCCTGGATTGTCTTTTATGCGTTGACCTACAATGGTGTATTCACTAAGACCGTACATCCGGAGCTTGAGGTGCAGATCAATGCTGTCTACTGGATTTCCTTCATTTTCGCACTGGTGGGTTTGGTATTCGCGGTCATTACCTCTCTCATTATGAATCCGCGCAAAGAAAAAGAAGACGTTTTCAAACCCCAAAAGGCAAAAAAAGAGGCATAAAAAAACAGAGCACTTCAAGCAGAGGAGACTTGGAGTGCTTTTCTCTGCCCTTTTGACACCGAAAGAAAGGATTTTTTCATGAAATTACTGATACTCGGCGATGTCGTCGGCAATGCGGGGCTGGCACATCTGGAAAAGCATCTCCGGTGGCAGGCTGCTGCCCTCGGTGCGGATTTTGTGTGGGTCAACGGCGAGAATGCAACCGAAATTCACGGGCTGAACGCCTTTGACGCGCAGCGGCTTCTGGATGCCGGTGCCGACCTGATTACCCTTGGGAATCACGCTTTTTCCATGCGTGACCTGGAATATTTTTTGGACGATCACCCTTCGCAGATTCTGCGCCCTGCCAATTATCCGCCTTCGGCGCCGGGCTTCGGGTGGACAATCCTCCCCGCTGCCAACGTTCGCCTGTTGGCAATCAATCTTGCGGGCACTGTTTTTATGGAACCTTTGGACAGTCCGTTTACCGTCCTTTCCAAAATTCTGCGCGAGCAGGCAGGCAATTTTGATGAAGCGGTGGTGGATTTCCACGCCGAGGCAACCTCCGAAAAACTGGCGCTTGCCCGTGCGTTTGACGGCAAGGTCAGCTGTCTGTTCGGCACACACACTCACGTTCCCACTGCCGACGCCTGCATTTTACCAGGCGGAACGGGTTATGTAACGGACCTTGGCATGACCGGTCCCACCGGCGGGGTTCTGGGTACCGACACCGAGGCGGTTCTGCGCAGATTACGCGACCATCTCCCTGCCAAATTTACGGTCGCCGGCGGAACGGTTCGTGCGGACGGCATTCTCCTTACCCTGCAGGGCGGCAAAGCGACCGAAATCCGGCGCATCGCATTCTGATATGCCGCATTCATCCGCTTTGTTTTTGAAATACGGCACAAAAAAACAGCGAAGAGCAATCTCCGCTGTTTTTTCTATTGGCATTAACCTTGGTGCTCAGCCAAGCTTTGCACCGTTGACCTTGACGCCGGGGCCCATGGTAGACACGACGACGCAGCTCTTGATATACTGACCCTTTGCAGCAGCCGGCTTTGCCTTAATGATGGCACCCATGAGCGCAGTGAAGTTCTCCTGGAGCTTTTCGGGGCCAAAGGAAGCTTTGCCGATCGGGCAGTGAATAATGTTGGTCTTGTCCAGACGGTATTCGATCTTACCGGCTTTTGCTTCGGCAACTGCCTTGGCAACATCCGGCGTAACGGTTCCCGCCTTCGGAGAAGGCATCAAGCCCTTCGGGCCGAGCACCTTACCCAAACGACCGATGGTACCCATCATGTCGGGAGAAGCGATTACAACATCGAAATCCAGCCAGTTTTCCTTCTGGATCTTTTCTGCGTACTCTGCGCCGCCTGCATAGTCTGCGCCTGCATCCAGAGCCTTCTGAATGTTGTCGCCCTTTGCAAACACCAGAACGC
>FR890512.1:25441-27575 GCA_000433415.1 Clostridium sp. CAG:448 | reverse complement strand
CTTTGCCTTGGCGGTCTGGCAGACAAGTGCCAGCGCTTCTGCGGGATCGTACAGCTTTGTTCTTTCAATCAGCTTTGCGCTGTCTACATACTTCTTACTCTTTGCCATATCACTCAGCCTCCTTAGTCAGCAACAACCACGCCCATGCTGCGTGCGGTTCCTGCGATCATGCTCATAGCAGTCTCAATGTTTGCCGCATTCAGGTCAGGCATCTTGGTCTCAGCGATCTTTCTGATCTGCTCTTTGGTAATGGTCGCCACCTTGTTCTTGTTGGGCTTCGCGGAAGCCGTCTCAATGCCGCATGCCTTCTTGATCAGAACGGCTGCGGGGGGCGTCTTGGTGATAAAGGTAAAGGAGTGGTCTGCATAAACGGTAATAACAACCGGGATAATCAGACCGATGTCATTCTTGGTCTTTTCGTTGAATGCCTTTGTAAATACCGGAATCGCAACACCGTACTGACCGAGAGCAGGTCCTACGGGAGGCTGAGGAGTTGCCTTGCCGGCCGGCAGTTGCAATTTGATATAGCCTAATACTTTTTTTGCCATAGTGATTACACCTCCATATGTGGTACTGATTCGGGGGAATCCAATACAAATTTTCCCCCTCCCACTTGCCGCATGGCTGCAGCAAACGCACCTACTTTTTGCTTGTAAAGTGCGATTTAATTCTGTGCACGGCGGATCATGGATGTCTCCAGTTCAACCGGCATGTCACGGCGTCCCTTCTTGACCAGAACCGTTACGTTCTTCAGATCGTCGGAAATTGCCGTTACAACACCCGAATAGCCTTCAAACAGTCCGTTCACCACGTCCACATTGTCTCCGACATTAAAGGAGAGCTTGATCTTGGTGTCTTCGTCTTCAATGTTCAATGCCTCTACTTCCGCATCCGACAAGGGTGAGGGACGGGAGCCGGGGCCTACAAAGCCGGTTACGCCGGTAATATTACGGACCGCATGCCAGGTTTCGTCGCTCATAACCATCTTCACGAACACATAGCTCGGAAAGATTTTGGTTTCCACGACTTTTTCCTGATCGCCGTCCTTTTCGATCATGGTTTCCACCGGAATTCTGACGTCAAAAATGACATCCTGCAATCCGCGGTTCTCGATGATCTTTTCCAGACTGACCTTCACTTTGTTTTCGTATCCCGAGTAAGTATGCGCCACGTACCACCTGGGACCAACGTTCATCTCATCAAAATCGCTCATCTTACCAGCCCCTGAACGAGTTCTCTGAGATACTTGATTCCGTATCCGAATGCACTGTCAAGAATAAAGATCACGACTGCAATAACAGCGACAACGACCAGAACCACAATGGTATTCTTCTTGGTGTCCTTGAAAGAACTCCAGGAAATTTTCTTCTTGGTCTCGCTGCGAACACTACGCAAAAATGCGCCCAGCTTTTCGCGGTTGCGAATGCCGAAGAACAGGCCCAAAGCAACCGTCAGACCCACAACAACAATGCTGACAATATAGCCGGGCATCTTGCTGGATGTCGTCGAAGAAGCGCTTGTGGTGGTCTCTTCCTTTGTAGTCTCCGCGGCGGTTGTCTCTGATGCTGTTGTTTCCTCTGCGGTCGACGTTTCTCCCGCAGTTGTAACTTCAGCCGTTTCGTTCCCTGTTCCGCCTTCGGTGGTTTCACCTACCGTCGTTTCCGCAACGGTGGTTTCCTCAGCGGCAGAGATACTGACGCAGAACAGCGCAGCCAGAACAGCCAGGGCAAGCATCAGGGCAATCAGACTTCTCTTGCTAAAAGATAACATCCTTTTACCCTCCGATCACTTGGACTCTTTGTGAAGAGTGTGCTTGCGACAGAATCTGCAATACTTCTTGAACTCAAGTCTGTCAGGATCATTTTTCTTGTTCTTCTTTGTGTCGTAGTTTCTCTGCTTGCACTCCGTGCACACAAGAGTTACCTTGACTCTTACATCATTAGCCATGATTGCGGCACCTCCCATTTTAAAATATTTGACTCCGGGGTTACAGGAGTCCGTGTACCTCCCTCCGGAATGACCATGTGCCCTGCCGAATTTGGCGCAGACAAAGCGCAACAAAAAAAGCCCACTCACAGAGGTAGGATTATTATACCACTCCGGAAAGGGCTTGTCAATAGTTTTTTTGAAATTT
>FR890512.1:22450-25314 GCA_000433415.1 Clostridium sp. CAG:448 | reverse complement strand
TCTTGCGGGCTGCCTCAGACTTTTTCTTACGCTTCACGCTGGGCTTCTCGTAGCACTCTCTCTTACGGAGCTCCGTAAGGATGCCCGAACGTGCGTACACGCGCTTAAAGCGACGAAGAGCGCTGTCCAGAGATTCGCCTTCTTTTACTCTTACTTCTGCCATTTCCTGTTTCCCTCCCCTCGCTCTTACCGTAAAAGCGGTTCATACACCAACGGCACATACCGCTACGATCCTATTATACCCTCTTTTTTTTGTTTTGTCAAGGGCTTTTTTTCACTTTTCGGAAAATATCTCGGCTCAGCGAACCACAAAATTGACGATTTTGTTCGGGACGGCAATCTCCTTGACCACGGTTTTTCCTTCCAACTGTGCCTGTACGCGGGCGTCCGCCTTTGCAAGCGCAATTGCCTCTTCTTTGGCGCAGTTCATGGGAACCGTCACCGTTGCGCGCGTCTTACCGTTGATCTGCACGGCGATTTCCACGGCGGAATCGACGGTCTTTTCCTCGTCATAGGTCGGCCATGCGGCAAGGGAGCAGAAGCCGGTCTCGCCCAGTCCTTCCCAGATTTCCTCACACAGGTGCGGTGCAAACGGGCAAAGCAGGCGGGCAAAAATGCGCAATTCATCAGCAGTCAGCGAACCGCAGTCATAGATTTCATTGATCAGCGCCATCATAGCGGCAATGGCGGTATTGAACTTCATTTCTTCAATATCATCGCTCACCTTTTTGATGGTCTTGTGAAATGAGGACTCCAATGCTGGCGTTGCGCCGGTTCCCTTTACCATGGTGCGCAGGTCGCTGACGCGATCTAAGAAGCGCTTGCATCCGCGCACCGAGCTGTCATTCCAGGGAGCTGCGGAACCGTAATCCCCCATAAAGAGGACATAAGTACGCAGGGTATCCGCACCGTACTGTGCCACGACATCCAGGGGATCCACCACATTGCCCAAAGACTTGCTCATTTTGACTCCGTTCGCACCCAGGATCATGCCCTGCGCTGTACGCTTTGCGTAGGGCTCGTCATTCGGAACCACACCGATGTCGTACAGGAAGTGATGCCAGAAACGGGAATAGATCATATGGCGCGTGACGTGCTCCATCCCGCCGTTGTACCAGTCGACTTTGCCCCAGTAGCGCAGCTTTTCCGGGTCGGCAAGCGCCTTCTTGTTATGCGGGTCGATATAGCGCAGAAAATACCATGAGGAGCCTGCCCACTGCGGCATGGTATCGGTTTCCCGCTTGGCGGCACCGCCACACTTGGGGCAGGTGCAGTTGACAAAGGAATCGATTTTGGCAAGCGGGGATTCCCCACCCTCGCCGGGCTGATAGTTGTCAACCTCCGGCAGACGGAGCGGCAGCTGGTCGTACGGTACGGGCACCATGCCGCAGTGTGGGCAATGGATGATCGGGATGGGTTCGCCCCAATAACGCTGCCGGTTGAATGCCCAATCCTTCATTTTGTACTGCACCGCCGCCTCGCCGACACCCTTCTCGCCGAGGTAAGCGACCATGCGGGCAATGGCGTCCTTTTTGTTATCAATCCCATCAAGGAATCCGGAATTGATCATTTCCCCGTCACCGGTGTACGCTTCTTTGGCAATATCGCCGCCCTTGATGACCTGGAGAATCTCCAGACCGAACTTCTTTGCGAAATCATAGTCACGCCCGTCATGCGCGGGAACCGCCATAATGGCTCCGGTTCCGTAGCCCATCATCACGTAATCCGCCGTGAAAATGGGAATTTCCTTGCCCGTAACCGGATTGATGCCGCAGATGCCGTCAATCCGCACACCGGTCTTTTCCTTGACCAGCTGTGTGCGCTCAAACTCGGTCTTTTTCTGGCAGGCGGTCTTATAGGCGTTCAGTTCATCCATATTGCGGATTTTGTCCGCCAATTTTTCGATCATGGGGTGTTCGGGAGCGATGACCATAAAGGTCACGCCGAACAGCGTATCGGGTCTTGTGGTATAGACGCGCAGTTTTTCGTCCGTGCCGGTCAAGCCGAAATCCACGTAGGCACCGGTCGATTTGCCGATCCAGTTCTCCTGCTGCATCCGGATATTCGGCAGGTAATCCACCTCATCCAATCCCTTGAGCAGCTTTTCCGCGTAGGCGGTGATGCGCAGATACCAGACGTCCTTGGTCTTCTGAATGACATCCGAGTGGCAGATGTCACACTTACCGCCCTGCGAGTCCTCATTGGACAGCACCACCTTGCAGGACGGGCAGTAGTTGACCATGGCACGGTCACGGAAAACCAGTCCGTGCTCAAACATTTTCAGGAAAATCCACTGCGTCCACTGATAATAATCGGGATCCGTCGTATCGATCACGCGTGACCAGTCAAACCCGAAGCCGACGCGTTTGAGCTGTTCGGTGAAATGGTGAATGTTCTTGTCCGTCGTCAGACGCGGGTGGACGCCGTGCTTGATGGCGTAGTTCTCTGCGGGCAACCCAAACGCGTCAAATCCGATGGGGAACAGGACATTATATCCCTGCATCCGGCGCTTGCGCGTCACCACTTCCAGTCCGGAATACGCCTTGATATGCCCGACGTGCATACCGGCGCCCGACGGATACGGGAACTCCACCAGTCCGTAAAACTTGGGCTGATCACTCTGATCCTTGGCTTCAAAAGCGTGCGCTTCTTCCCACTTCTGCTGCCATTTCCGCTCAATCCGATCAAAATCGTACTTCATTTTTTCCTCCGTCTTGATAAATCATTTGTTTTCGGCACAAAAAAGGTCTCCGCCCCTGCAAACATACAGAGACGAAGACCGTAAAACCTCCGCGGTACCACTCCGCTTGGCGCAACGCGCCCGCTCAATCGCCTTAACGTGGCGCAGCCGTCGGTTTCCCGCC
>FR890512.1:20868-22351 GCA_000433415.1 Clostridium sp. CAG:448 | reverse complement strand
CAGCAAAACGCACCGTATTCCCGTCATCGCGTTTCTGATACTCTCATTATACCCGTTCTTTCCGCGTTTGTCAAGAGGAAATCGTGATTTTCATCTGTCTTCCGGTGTTTCTTACCGTTCGTACCTTTTATTGAGGTTAGAAACTTCTTTCAAAAGCTGTCTTTTCCGCCTTGTTACATAAGAAGATGCCTTTCCGCCTTGCATCAAATCCGCCGCAGAGAACTGTTCATTGGGCAGATAAACGGCGATGGGATCGGGAGATACCATTGACACCATTCCGGAAATCAGATCCTTCTGTGCCGCATCTTCGCCGAACAGCTCTGCCAGGTACACAGGCACGACCGTTTCTTCGGTCCGGCTGCACAAGGCATCCATGACATGGAAAGCAAGCGCCAACCGCTCCAAACCCGGAGCCGTGCTCAGGATTCCGTACACACGCACGCCTTTGGCAAACGTCACACCGTACTCCGTCTGTTGTGCCGTTAATTTGGGAATCGGGAGTGCGACAAACTCCGCATTTCGATCCGCAAACAATGGCTCCTCCAGCACACCGAGCACGTTGCACGTAGCACGCACCTGACCGTTTGCAAGGTGCGCCAGCACCTCGTCCTCCGATTCTTTATCCATGCGGACACCCGATTGATTCCGGAATGAAAGGAAGCGTTCCTGAACAAGGTCAATCTGTTTGACGTCGAAATCCGCAACCTCCAGCACACCGTCCTGAGAATGCGTCAGAAAACGCATACCGAATGCCCGCAGAAAACCATCATACGGCACCCTGTAAACACCCGGATCCGGCAGAGAGAACGCATCCGTATCCGCCGGCAGGTTTTCCAGCAGCAGTGCCTGCATGGTATCCAGGGTCCATTTCCCGTTCTTGACGGTATCAAAAAGCGTTTTTCCGTCTTTTGCCTGCAGCAGTGTACGGTCAACCAATGTTACATTCAAATTCCGGTAGGCGGACAATGCGCCCTTCCCCGTCACCATATAATGACCGCCGGCATAACTGCTTTCTTCCAGATATCCGGTTGACCAACGGGATGCGGTCGGATCAAAATCTTCAAACTCATCAAGATTCCACAGGGCGTGAAGTTTGAATAAATCCGTCATGGGTTCCTGCGGACCGTAAGCAATCTCATAGTCGCAGGACGCTGCCAACAGATCCCGCCGCAGGATTTCGTACATCACACTGCCGCTGCCGGATCCGGTAACGGATGTAATAGTAAGCCTGCATTGCATCCGGTCGGCAACCTCCAGATTCCGCCGGTAAAACGCCTCGCTCAGTGCGTCTCCGCTTTCCTGCGCCGCAAGAAACTCCTCCCAGGATGCGCGCGGAGAACAGGTAAGAATGCCGATGGGGCCGTTGCGCGCTTCATCGCCGAATGCGGCAGAATCCGATACTTTCGCTTCTTCCTTGGCGGTAACCGGAACCGTTTCATCCACCCAATCATTCACCGTGGTTTCTTCCTGCGTGGTTTGTTCC
>FR890512.1:12411-20815 GCA_000433415.1 Clostridium sp. CAG:448 | reverse complement strand
GTTCGCATCCGTCGCCGTTTCCGGCATCCGATCGGTGTCTGTTTCCGATGCGGTACCGGTCGCCGGTGTAGCGGCGGAAATTGATGTTTCTGTTTTTCCGGTATCTGTGCCGGCAGCGGGTGATTCCTCCGGTTCCAGCGCACAGGCGAGAGCAAAAAGCAGGATACCTACCGCGAAAACGATTGCCAATAAATACTTCATTCATCATACCTTCTTTCGCAACAGATTCGTAAAGATCACGGTTTTGTAAACGCGACTGCGCATTTTACACATACAGTTCTTCACCACACTGATTATAACACAAAAATCAGACAGAGTCAATACCGACTTCCATCATTTCCCGATCTGCCAAAAACCGCCCCTGCGCATGGCAGAAGGCGGTTCTTTCTGTTCTTTGGGTTTTGATGCCGCGGAACCGAATTTTCAGGAATTATAGGTTCCCGTCGTATCCGAGAGGACCGCGGCAATGTTTTCCTTTCTGCGCGAATGTCTGACATGCTCCATCAGAAGGTCACGGAACTGTGCCTCGTCAAACGGCAGCGTCACCGGCTTGCCGGTCCATGCGGACAGGTGCATCGCATTGGAGAGCATCAGCCCGCGGATTCCCTCCCTGCCGTCGGCAACCAGCGGTTCGCCGCGCAGGATAGCGCCGGCAAAGGCATTGACCACGCCGATGTGCTGCGGATTCTGCCCGTCGGTTTCCGCCTTTTCGGTGTGACAGGGCGGTGCGGCAAAAGCAACGGTATTTTTCTTCGTGAACACGGATTCGGGCATATCCAGCCGTGTGACCCAAAGGCTGCCCCCGTCACAGACCATCGTACCGCCGTCACAGACCACTTCAAACCGGTTGGTACCGGGTGCGTCGCCGGTTGTCGTGATAAAGGTGCCTGTCGCGCCGTTTTCATACTCCACATAGGTAGTGACATCGTCTTCCACTTCAATATCGTGCCACTTTCCGAAGTGCATTTTTGTATCGACGACCTGCGGCATGCCGCAGATCCACTGCCACAGATCCAGGTTGTGCGGGCACTGGTTGAGCAGAACGCCGCCGCCCTCGCCGGACCAGGTTGCACGCCATGCGCCGGAATCGTAGTAAGCCTGCGGACGGTACCAGTTGGTGATGATCCAACTGGTGCGCTTGAGCGCGCCGAGCTCCCCGCTGTCCATAATTTCCTTCATTTTTCTGTAGACGTGATTGGTCCGCTGATTGAACATCATGCCGAATACCAGCTCCGGATGTCTGTCCGCTTCCGCGATCATTTCGCGCACCTGCAATGTATAAACGCCCGCGGGCTTTTCGCACATCACATGCACACCGGCGCGGAACGCCTCAGCGGCATAACGCGGGTGATCGTAGTGCGGCACGGCAATGATGACCGCATCGATCAGCCCGGAGCGGAGCATGGCGGAAGCATCGTCAAACAGCTCCACATGCGGCAGCGAAGGAACGCGACAGCGCACCTCTTCTTCCTTCTTTTTCATCCATTCCAACCGTGCGGGATTGATGTCCGCCACCGCACGCAGTTCGACCTCGGGGCAGTGTCCCCCGTAAATATTTCCGATATGGCCGGTACCCATATTACCGACACCGATGATGCCGAGTCTGACTTTTTCCATCTGTTCTTCCTCCTTTTCCTGTCTTTTCCTGTCGACGTGTCAATGCAGTCCCTGCGCGCGGAACCATTCATAGCTCTGCCGCAGACATGCCACGGGATCTTCACCGTAACAGTTGTCCTGCTCTACATAACCATACCGGACGTTTGCGTCCTCGCAGGCCTTGAGAATTTCCGCATAGTTCATATTACCCTGTCCGATCGGCGCCATCCGGACGGCATGATCCTCCGGCGCATACACCATGTCCTTGAAATGCACGCAATCCACACGCCCTTTGAGTTTGCGCAGCCATGCGGCAGGGTCCGCTCCGCCTGCCATAACCCAATACGTATCCAGGGTCACGCCGCATTCCTCCGGGGTAAAGGTTTCGCAGAGCAGATCCAAAAAGGTCTTGCCGTCAAAGCGTGCAAATTCCATGTTGTGATTGTGGTACATGAATTTGTGCCCCGACGCAATGATCTTTGCCAGAGCGGGGCGCACCTCACCCGCCATCTTTTCCAACCCCTGCGGGTCAATGCCGCGCGGATTGGAGCCGATGCCGATGTATTTACACCCGATGGTATCATGAAAGCGGATGGTGTTCTCCGTGTCATTGATAATTCTTCCGTAATCAAAATGCGTAATATCCGCCGTCAGACCGTTCTTTTTCAACTGATCCGCCATCCAATCCGGCTCATAGGCGCAGATGCCGGAAAGCTGCACGGAGGTATATCCGATCTCCGCGACCCGCGCCAGCGTCTCCGCCAGTGCCTCGGGTGTTTTGCACTGTTCCCTGACTGTATAAAGCTGTGCACCGATAATCATTATTTTGTCTCCTTTTTCAGTGATTTTCATTCTGCCAGACCGCAGCCGCAGTCGGCAATGAGTTGTCGGAGTGTCGAAACGGCACAGTCGAACGCTTCCCTGTTATTTCGGAACCGCGCCGTATTGACGGCACTGCGCGCCCCCTCTTCCTCCAGTCCGGCAAGCCCGACAAAGGAGGCAAGATGCGGTTCCACGGTCAGAACGCAAGGGTGATCGGTCGGGAACAGAGGCAGGTAGGAAGCAAGCGCTCCGTCCCCTTCGCCGGGGACAACCACGTCGCCGTTGGCTTTGGCGTCCTTGATATGCCCGTAATACACATAGGGAGAAAGCATCCGCCATGCCGACAGAACGTCCTCGCCTGCCTGCACAAAATTGGCAGGGTCAAAGACGGCACGCAGGTCGGGCAATGCACGGTGCAACTCTTCGCACGCCGCCGCCTTCTCTCCGTAGATTCCCTTCTCATTCTCATGGCACAGAACAATGCCGCTTCCCGCCGCCGCGCGCAAAAAACCTTCCAGGCGGCTGACAACCGCCGGGAAATACTTTGCATCTCCGCCCGTGCCGTAAAAGCTGAACAGACGGATGCACTGCGCACCGAGAATACGGGCAAGGGACAGAACATGCAGAAAGCGGTTCTGCTCTTTTTCCGGATCTTCCGCAATGTCGGTCTTGCCGATCGGGGAGCCGACCGACCACACTGCAATTCCGGCACTGTCCAGCCGTTTCCGGACGTTGTGCGCGTCCGCCTCTGTCAGATCGGCGACATTTCTGCCGTCCACGCCGCGCAATTCGATCAGGCGGATGCCGTGATCCCGCAAAGCGCAAATCTGACCGTCCAGCGACGCATCCGCCTCGTCCGCGAAGGCACACAGGCGGAAAACAGGCTTATGATTCATACACGCGCCTCCTTACACACCCGAATAGGCGGAAAAGCCGCCGTCCACGGGAATCACCACACCGGTCACAAAGGATGCTGCGGTGGGGTCGGTCAGAAAGCGCAGCGCGCCCAACAGCTCTTCCGGCTGTCCGAAACGCCCCATGGGGGTCGCCGCAAGGATCTTACCCGTGCGTGCGGTCGGCGTTCCGTCCGCGTTCCAGAGCAGGGCGCGGTTCTGTGCCGTGGAGAAAAAGCCGGGCGCGATGGCATTGACCCGGATGCCGCAGGGGGCAAAATGCACTGCCAGCCACTGCGTGAAGTTGGAAACCCCCGCCTTGGCGGCGCTGTATGCCGGGATCTTGGTCAGCGGGGTATAGGCGTTCATCGAGGAAATATTGAGAATCGAGCACCCCTCGCTCCCCACCATATCCCGCGCGAAAATCTGGGTCGGCAGAAGCACGCCCTTGATATTCAGGTCGAATACAAAATCAAACCCTGCCTTGTCCAAATTGAAAAAGGTTGCAATATCCTCACGCATTTCATCTCCCGCTTCGTACTGCTCGTGTGCGGTAGTGGCGCGCGGGCTGTTGCCGCCGGCGCCGTTGATCAGCACACTGCATTTTCCCAGATCGGCGAGCACCGCCTCATGCACACGCCCCAGGCACGCCGCATCCAGCACATCCGCCGTATACGCCTGTGCAACGCCGCCCGCCGCGCGGATTTCGGACGCCACGCGTGCGGCAGCCTCACCGTTGAGATCCAACACGGCAACGGCATAGCCGTTCCTTGCCATTTCCGCCGCAAACGCGGAGCAAAGCACCCCGCCGGCGCCTGTTACGACGCATACTTTTCTATCTTTTCTGTAATCTTTATCCATAGATTCTGTCCTCCTTGCTCCCGGTAAGAGAGCGGTCATGTTCATTATAAAGCAAGGAAGCGGCGTTGTCAAGCAAATGCAAAAAAACGCGCCGGGCTGCGGGCAGTTTTGGATGTTGCGACAAAAAAGCTCCCCCGTCTTTGGCATATTCACACAAAAGAGGTCTGCACGATCCCAAAAGGCATCGGCAGACCCCACACATTTTTACGTCGGTATATTTTTATCAGTCGCAGACAATCTCCACACCGGCAGGAACATCGGCATGGACCACAAGCTCGCCGTTTTCATCTTTGGTCACGGAAACCGACAGAACACCGCCGTTGGCAGTCGGATAAGTACCCTTTGCCCATGCCAGCTTTCCGAGATGCGGTTTCACCTCGTAGCGGTTGGGAGCAATCGGTTTGATTCCCAGCACATAGTTGGTCAGATACGGGCAGGGACCGGACGCCCAACCGTGGCAAAGCGAATGGCGGAAGTTCACATAGCAGTATGCGCCGTAATCGCCGTGGATGTCAACCTTTCCTTCCGGCACTTCCTCGTCGATTCTGCCCGCATTCTTCATCCAATCCAAATCAAAGTCTTCCCAGAACGTAGTAGCTCCCATATCCAACATGCCGCCCCAGTATGCCTTCAGATCGTCCAGCGCGCCGTCATAGTCGCCTGCCATTGCCTTAGCGGCAAGCAGATAGTAACCAAAGAAGGTGGAATAGCCGTGTGCGCCGCCGGGGGTGAGCAGTTCCTCGTTGATCTTTACGGGATCCGCCAATCCGGAAAGCGAAAGCATTGCTGCCGCCTGCTTGGATCCGCCGCAGTCCGGCACATGCTTCTTCATCCGCCCAGCCGATGTGCGGCAGAGATCGGCAACGTCGTCAACGCCCAGTACGGTCAGAAGCTCTGCGCATCTGTCCAGTGCCAGCTTGAGCATTGCCTGCAATCCCGCGTGGATTGCCACAGGGTTTGCGTTGTTGGGCCAGTCGATGAAGCGTCCTTCCGGCATATGCTCTACACCGTCCTCGTCGACGCAGCCGGCAAGTACACGGGAAAGTCCGCACAGGTACTCCTTCTGTTCCGTCAGGTAGGCAAGATCACCGTAAGCGCGGTACCAGTCATAATGGATCATCAGCCACCAGATGGAATAGGAAGAAATGCCGTTCATCCAGTTGCCGACCGGCGTTTCATCCCGGACAACGTCCAGCGATGCGGGAACAACGTCCTGCTTGCCGAATGCGGTCATAATAGTGTTGACCTCGGTGTGCATATCGCCGATCCAGACCAGGCGGTCGCGCTTGATGCCGTCCCAGAGGTATTCCTGCATATTCAGATGCGCGGTATAAGCGGCAACATCCCAGATGCGGGAGATTTTTTCATCCGAACAGGAGAAAGAGCCGATATAATCCAGATCGCGGTAATGGAAAACACCCTGAATCTGCTTGAAGCAGACCATTGCCTCCTCGTCCAGCAGTTCGATGTACAGAAACCGGTAGCCGGTTTCATTGGTTTCGCAGGCGGAATAGAAGCCTACGTTCATGGTCATATCGCGGATCGCGTGGTCATTGGTGGTGTTCTTGACACCGAGCGGGGTCAGCGCCTCCGCTACACTCTCGCCGAAGCGAATGCGGATATTGGCACGATTGCCTGCGCCCTCGACTGCCCAGATCTGAAGTCTGGCACTGCCGGCAAATTCCACGCCGAAATCCACCAAAATCGCCGCATGCGGCTGTCCCTTGCGGTTACGCAGGGTGCAGTTATCGGGGGAAACGACCAGCGTGATCTGATTGCTCTTTTCGTGCAGAAGGTTCTCTGCTCCGCTGACCTCACCGACCGTCTTGACAATACGACGGGGGACAAGGTAACGGCGTGTACGCGGGTCGGTGGTGTGCGATTGCAATGCCGCAAGCTTGTCGGTTACTTTTACTTTTGCCATGATTTTCAATCCTTTCTTACTATCGGAATATCAATGATCTATCAATCGTTTCTGCCGTGTTTTTTGAACTGGAATGTCATAAAGCCGATCGAAACGGCAAGGGCAATGGCAAACCAGACCCAATGATTCAACTGTACCGGGATCAGCGGCTTCGCACCGCCGAAAACAATCAAAAAACCGCCCGCTAAGGAGGTGGCAACCACCATGACCGGTTTTTCCATCAGCAACGCCAAAATGCCGCCGATGACGAATGCGATCAGGCTGATCACCATGTTTCCCGTCACAATGTTTGCCATGAAGAACAGAACCAGTGCGCCGCACAGGAAAATGCCGAACTTGATCAGACGGGAAAGCAGAACCAGTCCGAGGATACCGAGCCCCAAAATGACGATCAACGGGACAATGTCCGGCATCGTAAACCAGTTTTTCGCCTCAATGAAGCCGATGATGGTAGCGCCGACGGTGGCGCCGAAGGTAAATCCTGCAAGATAAATCTGCAATTTGTAAAACTTCTTTCCCATCAATCCCTCAAACAGTCCCAACACAATCAGAATCACAGGAAGCAGATAACAAAACGGAGATGACAACTGCGGCAATTCCCCGCCGCTGACCAGGTGAAGCGCAAGCTCCGAAACATAATCCATGACGTGACCCTACCTTTCTACCTTTCTTTCTCTCACTTTTCAAACAATGCCGCGCCAAGCGGCATTGTCCGGTTTATACTTACGTTTAGTATCCGGCAAAATTGCCGGAATTAACCAAAAATATTGACGAGAAGGTGCACTCAGCGAAATCTCTTGCGCATCCGTTCCAGCTGTTCTCCCACGCCTGCAAGCAAGAGCACATTTTTCTGCCGCTTTTCGCGTTCCTGCTCCACTTTTTGCGCGGGCGCTTTGGCAACAAAGCCGGGATTTTCCAGCATTTTGTCACTGCGCGCGATCTCGTTTCTGATCCGCTCCTGTTCTCCTTCCAGTCTTGCGATTTCCTTGGCAATGTCCACCATTTCATCGACCGGCATAAAGATTGTCACGCGGTCGGCAACGGCAGGAACGGCATCGTCGTCAATTCCCGTCTTATCCGCCTGCACCGTTACGTGTGCGGCGTTGCCGAGCATGGCGAAGAATTCGCAGCTGCTTTCAAAATAGGAACGCACCCCTGCGTCGGCGGAAACAACAAACATATCGATTTTTTTGGACGGCGGCACATTCATGGACAGGCGCACCTGGCGGATTGCCTTGACTGCCTGTTTGATGATCTCCACTGCCGCCTCATCCTCCGTATACACCCAATCCGCACGGTACACCGGCCAATCGGACAGCATAATGGTTTCTTCTTCGTCCTGCAGAGAGCAGTACAGCTCTTCCGTGATGAAGGGCATGAACGGATGGAGCAGTTTAAGAGCAGTCAGCAGCACGGTGCGCAGTGTGTGAAGCGCCGCGCCCTTGGTGCCGTCCGTTCCGTTCCACAGGCGCTGTTTGACCATTTCGATATACCAGTCGCAGAACTCATCCCAGAAGAAATCCGTGATGTTCTGCAGTGCCAATCCCAATTCATACCGGTCCATAAAATCGGTCACGGTACGGCAGAGTCCGTTAACGCGGGACAAAATCCATTTGTCCTCGATCTTCAGCTCTGCGGGGTCGTACGGCGCATCGGGTGCCTTTTCCAGATTCATCAGAATAAACCGGCTGGCGTTCCAGATCTTATTGCAGAAATTCCGGCTGGCAGTTACCTTATCGTCCGAGAAGTTCATATCGTTGCCGGGGGAGACGCCCATCAAAAGCGTCATGCGCAATGCATCCGCGCCGTACTGCTCGATGATTTCCAACGGGTCGATTCCGTTGCCGAGCGACTTGGACATTTTGCGCCCCTGCGCGTCGCGGACCAGTCCGTGAATCAGCACCGTATCAAACGGCGTCTTGCCGGTATATGCAATGCCGGAAAAGATCATCCGGGACACCCAGAAGGTAATGATGTCATATCCGGTGACAAGGGTATTGGTCGGATAGAAATAATCCAGGTCCTCTGTCTGATCCGGCCATCCCAATGTGGAGAAGGGCCAGAGCGCGGAGGAAAACCAGGTGTCCAACGTGTCCGGATCCTGGCGCATCGCCTTGCCGCAATCCGGGCAGACGGCGCTGTCCGCTTTGGTTACGACGGTTTTATCGCAGTCGTCGCAATAGAACGCAGGAATCCGGTGTCCCCACCAGAGCTGACGGGAAATACACCAGTCGCGGATGTTCTCCATCCAGTGGAAGTAGTTCTTGCTGAAACGGTCGGGCAAAAAGCGTGTTTCCCCGCTTCTGAC
>FR890512.1:10867-12316 GCA_000433415.1 Clostridium sp. CAG:448 | reverse complement strand
AGCGGTAGCAGGTGCCGACATTGTGCGTGTACTCCTCGGTGCGAAGCAGAAAACCGCCCTCTTTCAAATCGCGGACAATCGCTTTGCGCGCCGCGTCGCGGTCCATGCCGGCATATGCCGGGTAGTCCTCAGTGACATGTGCATCCGGCGTCATCATGTTCAGAACCGGCAGATTGTGGCGCAGTCCCACCTCAAAGTCATTCGGGTCATGCGCCGGCGTGATCTTCACGCATCCGGTTCCGAAATCCTTTTCCACGTAATCATCGGCAATCACGGGGATTTCTCTCCCAACCAGCGGCAGAATCAGCGTTTTTCCGACCATACCGGCATAGCGCTCATCAGTCGGGTTGACTGCCACTGCCGTGTCGCCGAGCAGGGTTTCCGGTCTTGTGGTTGCCACCTCCAGGTATCCGGAGCCGTCCTTGAACGGGTAGCGGATATGCCAAAAATGCCCGGGCTTATCCTCATACTCCACCTCGGCGTCGGAAATGGATGTCAGGCACTTGGGGCACCAGTTGATGATGCGGTTTCCGCGGTAGATCAGCCCCTGATCATACAGCCGGACAAAGACCTCCTTAACAGCGCGGGAGCACCCTTCGTCCATGGTGAAGCGCTCTCTGTCCCAGTCGCACGAAGAACCCATTTTTTTGAGCTGGGACACAATCCGATTGCCGTATTGCTCCTTCCACGCCCAGGCGCGGCGCAGAAATTCCTCTCTGCCGATTTCCTCTTTTGTGATGCCCTCTTTGCGCATTGCCTCCACGATCTTTGCCTCGGTTGCGATTGAGGCATGGTCGGTTCCCGGCAGCCAAAGCGCCGCAAATCCGGACATCCGCTTATAACGGATGATCGCGTCCTGCAAGGTATTGTCCAGCGCGTGTCCCATATGCAGCTGCCCCGTGATATTGGGCGGCGGCATGACAATGGTAAACGGCTTTTTGGACCGGTCGATTTTGGCGGCAAAATATTTTTTTGCCATCCATTTTTCATACAGACGCCCCTCAATCGCCTGAGGATTGTACTGCGTACCCAATTGATTTGCCATATTGCTTCCTTTCCCTCCGTCTTTCTTCGCATTTCGCAAAAAAAACAAAAACACCCGTCTCCCGAAAGAGACAGGCAAAAACCTGCGGTACCACCCTTCTTACGCAAGGGATTTCTCCCGCGCGTCACTCACTCCCCCAAAACATAGGGGGACAGCCGATAACGGGGCAACCGTCCGTGTGGGATCCCGCACGTCAGCTCCGAAGCGACCTTCACACCGTTCCGCCATGCCGTCACACCGACCCGGCACTCTCTGTACGCGGAAAACGCCGTTACTCCTCTTCCTCTGCGCCTTTCACGCACTCATTATAACAGGTGAAAAACGGTTTGTCAAGAGCAAACGAAAAACTTCTTTCCAAAAAACGGGTACCACCGATCCGGTCAATCCGAAAACCGGATCAGCTC
>FR890512.1:0-10778 GCA_000433415.1 Clostridium sp. CAG:448 | reverse complement strand
GGGCAGGGCGGCGGAATAATGCGTCAGCCAGAACCGTCTGGGCTGTGCCGCCGCCGCCAGCGTTGCCGCCTCCGAAAAGGTCATATGCCCCGACTCCTCCGCGCGCGCCTGTTTGTCCGGGTCCGCAAACATCCCCTCGCAGACAAACAGATCGGCGTCCTTTGCCATCTCCGCAATCAGCGGCAGAGGGCGGGTATCGGTGACATATGTCACGCACAGCCCGCGGCGCGCCTGTCCCATCACCATCTCTCCGGTATAGGTCACGCCGTCAAGTGTCACCTGCCCGTGCTTCTGAATGGCGTTCCATGCGGCAAGCGGCACACCGTTCTTCTCCGCCAGCGCGGGGTCGAATTTCCCCGGACGGGCAAGGCGAATCCGGTACCCGTAGCAGGGTACACGGTGGGCAACGGCAAAGGCAGTCACCGAGAGCGCGGCGAACGGCGCCGTAACGACGGGCTGTTTCCATTCGGTATACCGGATTTGGAAGGGCAGTTCGGGCGCGATCACACGCAGGCTTTCCACCACATGCGCACAGCCTTCGGGTCCCGCAATCGAAACCGGCTCCGTCCGCCCCTCATTGCCCATGGAAAGGAGCAGTCCGGGAAGCCCGGCGACATGGTCGGCGTGAAAATGCGTCAAAAGAATGGTGTCAATCCTGCCAAGCGTCAGTCCGCACGCCTTGATGCCGACCTGCATCCCCTCGCCGCAGTCAATGAGCAGTTCCCTGCCGTCATGCCGCACGAGCAGTCCGGTCAGCCGCCGGTCTTTTGTGGGCACGGTTCCGCCCGTACCCACGAGTATGACTTCAAGCATGCATGCGCTCCTCCTTTCCTTTTCGTTTTTTATGTTCTATTTTGATTTTTTATTTCCGCCGGCAGGCAGGTCCAAGCTATCAAGCGCCCCTTCAAGCAGTCCCTCCGCCGCTTCCCCTTCGCTCAGAATCAGGAGGACGACCAGACCGATCAGAAGTGCAAATCCATACGAGGCAAACGAGATATGGCGAAAAACCTCCCCGGACGCGGAAGACTTTGACGGACCCGCGACACCTAGAAAGAACAGACCGTACATCAGCACCGGAACCAAAAGGAAGAACAGCATGGGAAACAGCACGCCGCCGCGGATCATCCAGAACACGATGGATACAATACCGCAGACCGGATTGGCAAGCAGCAGCACCGTGTACAGAATCCGAAAAGGCTTTCTGCCGCCGTTCTGCACCATCACAAGCGCAACCGTCAGAAGGATTGCCGCATAGCCGACCGCAATCAGGAGCGGCAGAACCATCTGTTCCGCCGTGGGTGAAAGACTTTTGTTTCGGAAATAGCAATAGGCAAACAGTCCGCCTGCAACGCTGTTCAGAAACAGCGGGATCAGGTAAAGCCCCGTATGCTTTTTGCCGCACAGGTGCGCGGGAATAGACAAAAGCATCAGTCCGCCGCCGATGATCATCTCCACCCACACCTTTCCCGGCGTTCCGGAGAAGTAACGGCAGCAAAGGAGCGACACGCTCACGATCAGGGCAACCGAGCAAAGAAATGCAAGGGCGAACACCGCGGCACTGCGTCCGGTTCGCGCATCCCCTGTTCGTTTGTCCGTATCACTCTGCATGAGTCGTTCCCTCTCGCTCGGCAAACCATGCGCCGGTGTAGGCGGCAAGACCGGGAATCAGGTGCTTGATACTGCAATCGGTGGTGTTGATACAGAGATCATACCCCCGGCGGTCCCCCCAGGGAAACGCAGACACAAAATCGTGATTGGCAGCGCGTGCCTTATCGATCTGACGGATCCGGCGGCGCAGTTCCTTGTCCGTATAGCTTTCTCCCTCCGGTGCGCGTTCGCGGCAGCGTTGCATTTTCGCGTCCATATCCGCGTAGACAAACAGGCGCATCGGCTGATACTGCTCCAAAATCACATCGGCGCTCCGGCCGACGATCACACAATCCCCGCGCTCCGCAAGGCTCAGGAGTACTTTATGCTGCTGTGCCAGGATGTTCTGCGCCGGATTCTGCTGCAGGGGAATATAGGAAAACGAATGGGAAAAGGTGATGGGATACTGCATCCGCACACCGCCTTCCAAGGTCTTTTCGATATACCCCTCGTCCAGATTGCTTCTTTTTGCGACTTCTTCCAGAATCTCCCGGTCGTAGTACGCAATCCCGAGTGCGTCCGCAAGACGCTTTCCGACTTCTCTGCCGCCACTGCCGAATTCACGGCTGACTGTAATAATCCGCATCAATCCATTCCTCCGTTTCTTTATGGTTTTATATTTTTATACTGCCGAATCCGCGCTGTCAGTACCCGATCTGCAACACTTCCATCTGTCCCGGCGCCAGCCAAAATCCCGCGCGCGCGACATGACCGTCATCTCCGTAAACCGCATCATGGTGAGACACGATGAAATCCACCGCTTCCCCGTCCCAATACCGCGTAAACTGCTTGACACCACCGTCCATATGGAAGGTGAAAAGCCCCGATTCGGTTTGGCTGTTGTTGACCAGCACCAGATATTCCTGTCCGTCGTCATCGGTAAAACGGCTGAGCATACCGGGCAGATCGTTGTCACTGGTCATCTTCCGGATATGGGGGAGCGCTCCCGTGGTATACATCGGGTAATTTCCATAGGTGCGCGGGAAATGCCATGCGCGGTCAAAATGCAGTTTTGCCATCATGGCACCGTAACGGCGGTGGAACAGCAGCTGTACACGCCGCAAAGAGGTGTAGGTCGCGCTCTCCTCGCCCAGTTCATCCACCGGGGAGCCGCGATAGTTGTTGCAGTTGTGCTGACCGTAGTAAAGGAACCAGAGAATGCCGTTACAGCCGCTTGCCACGGAGGTGGAAAGCTGCCAGCGCAGATCATCCTCGGTCGGCACCCGATAACGGAAGTGCCCGCAGGAGAGCACCGTATTGAACACCTGAATCCCGTTGCGCTTCGCCGCGCTCACATACCGGTTGAGGTTGGTGAAGTACATATTGATTCCCTCCTCACCCGGATTCATCTGCCAATAGCAGTCGTAGCAGATCAGCGGGCACCCGGAGGAGCGGATAAATCGGTCAATCCATCCGTCAAAATCCTCGCCGTTCAGCAGATCGTACTCCATGCCGTGCCAATAGGGATTGAAATTGAGCAGCGGGGTCAGTTCGGGCGCCACCTCGCGCATGACGCGGTAGGCTTCCTGGCATGCGGCGAATTCGGCATCGTTGAGCGGTTCGTCCCCCACAAAAAAGCCGCGCACCGCCGGGTGCTTGCCGAAATCGGCATATGCACGCGCAAAAATGTCCCGATACCCCTCGGGGTGCCCGACAAAACGGTGAAAGTCCAGGTCACTGATACAGACAAAAGCATCCACACCCGCTTCCGCCATTGCATCCAGCATTGCGGTCATCGCGGCGGGGTCGTTCTTCTCATATGAAAAGAAAGGGGTCTGGGTCAGCGTCATGCCGCAGTTTTTCCACCTTGCGGCTTCACTGACCGGCGTTTCTTTGATATTCGGATAGTTCCAGAATCCAATGGGATAGTAATTGATCGGTTTCATAGCCACGCCTCCTTGAGATTGCACCCCGTTTGGGAATCTTTATGGGTATTATACCATTTTGCACCTGCTTTTGCAAGTCCTTTTTCATCATTTTGTGCCGAGAGAAGCATTTTTTTACTTCCCTTTTCCTACAAAATCAACAAGCGGAGCCAAAGAATCGGCTCCGCCTGCATATTTCGCGAAAAGATTTTTTTATTGCTTATTTGCCTCGTACAGCAGTTTTACCTGACCGGAGCTTGCAACGGCAGAATACAGACGCACATGATAGATATAGGCACTGGCTGCCCATTCGCATGTGCCGTTCGCACCGGAGTCACCTCCGATACACAGGAACTCCGAACCCGCCGTGGCAAACGTCAGATTGCCGCCGACCTGCTTGGAAGCAGCCCGCACACCGTTGACGTACATGGTCAGCAATTCCCCGTCATAGGTCACAACGACATGATAACGCGTCCTGATTTCCGGCTTAAAGCCGACGCCCGCATAGTTGCCCTCGCAGTGCATATTGAAGAAGAGCTCACCGTTTGAAAACTCGAACCCGAATCCGCCCGCCTGCATATTGGAAACAAGGCAGGGGGTTCCGGAGGTTCTCTTCATTTCAAAATCCACCTCAAACGTAAAGCCCTTCCGCATGGTCTCGTACACATCCTTGATGCCGGGAACCTTCAGATAGGATCTGCCGTCAAAGTCCAGCGCTTTGCTTCCGTTCCGATCCACAATAGAGGGCGTTCCTGTGCTCTGGATGTCGTTATTCCTGGCGGAGGCGTCCTTCCAGGTGTCGCTCAGCGCCAGATCAAACAGATCCGCCGGATCCATCGGCTCCGCGGGCTTTTCCTCGTTGGTCTTCTGGCTGACGGTTGCCTTTTCGGAGGTCTTGCCGAACAGGTTGGTGGCAGTGACGCTCACCTCGTAGGTGCTGTCCGGATTCAGCCCGGAAGCCATGCAGGAAAACTCGGTCGGCGGCGTGGGCAGACGGAAGCCGGATTTGAGTTCCTTGCGGAAAACCTCGTTTCCTTCGGAATCGGTCACAACCACCGTATAAACAACCACCGGGGTCTTTCCGGTTGCGGCGGCAAAATGCACGGTAAAATCGGTTTCGCCGACCTGATCGATGCGCACTTCCCCAAGCGTCGGCGCATCGGCAGTAGCATAGCTGTCCGGCAGTTCGGGAATTGTCGCTTCAATGCAAAGACCGAAATGGTCGGAGACATACTGATCCCCGTACTTTTCGTCCACGACGCGGTACTTGTTGACCTGCATCAGATTTTTGGTCACGAAGCAGAAATCAATCGGCTTTTCCTTGGTCACGTCATATTCTCCATAAGAGGGGTAGGTACCGATGTTGTTGCGATCCTCGGTCTGATACTTGGCGTCTCCGATGCTTGCTTCCTGCAGCATCAGCTGATAGGAGCGGGTGCCCTCGTCGGCATTGTAGTCGCCGGTTGCAAAAACGGGGAGTCCCATTTCCTCAAACACGCGGATCTGGCGGCGGATCATTTCCACCTGGTAAGCATTTGCATCGGGATCCATCCAGTCCAGATGGCTGTTCATGTGCACATAGCGGAAACCGGTCTCTTTATCCTCCAGAATGACCCAGCAGCAGGTACGGTTGCAATCCACCGTATCGCCGTACCTGGAGGGCACGTCCGGCGTTTTGGAAAGCCAGAATGTGCCGGAATCCACAACGTTGTATTTGTCTTTCTTATAATAGATGTAAGTACCGAACGTCCATTCGTTCGGCTTTTCTCCGTCTGCGGAAACACCGATGTAGTCATAACCGGTCAGAAGTTTATCGAACTGTCTGACCCAACCGGGACGTGCTTCCTGCACGCCGATGGAGTCCGCATCCAACGACAGAAGAATGCTACAGAGTCCCTTTGCGCGGGATTTCAGGGTGTCCAGGTTTGCGTCAATATTGTAACTGACAACCCGCACCGTACCGCCTGCACGCATACCGTCGTTTTTCTGCGAACCGGTTGTTTCTTCCTCGCCTGTGGTGTCACCGGCAGTGGTATCACAGTTCTCTGTTGTTTCCGTGTTGTCGGTTGTTTCGTCCTTTCCCGTACTCTCCCCGGTACCGGTTGCGGTTGTGACTTCGGGTTTATCATTTGTTCCTGTACAGGCACAAAGTGCAAGCAGCAGGAGGACCGTAACCGCCACGAGTAAAAATCGCCTCATTTTCAGCCTCCTTGGTATTGTTTATCAGCACCGGCGATATGCCGGAATGCTTTCCGTTAACACTTTTTTTCCGCCACCGGCGGTGTGTTCTGTGCCCGATCAGAGATCACTTCCCGTAAAAACAGGTAGGACACATACACATAAACAGCAAAATACACATATGCGGTAAGCCGGATGTCGACGCTGTATTTGAACATATATTGGCAATATCCCCTGAGCGAGACAAGATTGCACGCAACCGCGAGCCAATAACGCTTTCTGACGGCAATCACATAGATAATGACCAGCACATCCAGCAGATACCCGTATCGCTCATGCATGGAGGACAAAAACATCAGGCAGGTAAAGACCGACCAGATCGCAGAAAGCATGAATTTGTTTTTGTCCGACAAATCTACCTTTTTATAGATCAGCATGCACAGCCCGATCCCGAGAATGAGGACAGTCAAGGCAACGGATGCGTTTTTCAACAGAAAATAATTCGCGCTCTCGTCTCCGTTGCAGAGAATGGCATAGAAGTTGGGACAATTCATCTGAATATACTTGCCGTAATCGGTTTGCTCGATATAAATCCGGATGATGTCCGCCGGATTCCTGCCCAGAAAGACAACCGGCAGGCACATCAGCACATCCACCGCGGGTGCAATGAGAAAATGCAGAATGGAAGTTTTGCGGGTGGTGACGTAATCATACAGGTAAACCGGCAGAACAAAGACGGTCTGCAGTTTGAAGGCAAGCGCGACACCGAGCAGAGCAAACGCCGCTATATGCTTCCTTCGGAGCAGATAATAAAGGGAAAGCAGAATGAAAGCGACATAGATGGAATCGCACTGCGCCCAAAAAGCCGAATTGAAGCAGACCGTGATCGAGCAGAACACCACCGCATAGGTCAGAGAAAAAACGAAGGGGGACTTTTTCCCGGTGAGCTCGCCTACAAGCAGTCCTGCGGCAAACGCAAGGACGAAATCGAAAACGACCGACAGAAGCTTGTACGCATAGAGTGACTTCAACGGGAAAAGCGTCAGTATGTAGATGATGACCTGATAGGGGATGTTATAATTCCCCACCTGGTTCTTCAGCGCCGCCAGACCGCCCTCCTGAATCTGCGACCACCACGGGTTCAGGAACGAAACAAAATCGCCGCTCTGAAAATCCTTGCCGGCAAAGCGGATCAGGAGTCCGCAGAGCGTTGCGGCTACTGCAAGAAACACCGGCAGGTGCTTTTGTACGAAATCGAAAAATCTGCGTTCGACCTTTGTCACGGTACCGCCCTCCCCCCATGATGTGCTCGGACCGGCGCAAAGCACCGGAGCATGCAGTATTATAACACGGTACGTCCGCAATGTCAAGAGTAAGGTGTTCAATTTGGACCCGCGCCCGGTAAAAACGGCCGCCGTATACGCCGTAGCTACTTCCCGACGGCGAGGCGGTTGTGCGCTTTGATGCGCCTTATGTATGTAAATATATTGTTTGATATGCAATCATATGTTTCAAATTGGGGTTTGTAAAGCCAGAGAATGCTATTTTTGAGATCGGAATACAACAGGTTGTTTCATGCGCAGCAGGTTCTCGCATAAAAAGCCGGGTCTTCCGGAAGCGGGGGGTCCGCGGGAGGGGGGCCTGGTTGCTCCGGTTTTCGGAAGGCCCGGGGGTGTATGTAGCCATTCCCCTATTTGTGGATTTGGTTTATTGTAGTTCTCACGTTCATAATGCCGTATTTCCGCTCCGCCGAAGTCAATCCCTTCTCGTTCATCTTCACTTCGGTCCTGATTGTTCCTCGCTTTGAAGTTTGGACAATAAACATACCGCCTCAACATGCCCTGTTTTGGGAAACATATCGACGGGGGTGACGGTGCCGATGGCATAGCCAAGGTCGCGGAAGAGTTTGCAGTCGCGGGCGAGGGTATCGGGACCGCAGGAGATGTAGACGATTTTGGGGATATTCCGGGCGGCAAGGAAGCGGATCAGTTCAGGGGTGCTTCCCTTTTGCGGGGGGTCCAGAATCACGACATCGGGGGAAAGGGGACCGAGCGAGCGTTCGGCGTTGTCCAGGAGCTTTTCGGTATGTGTGGCATCGCCGCAGAAAAAGTGCGCGTTCTGCACCCCGTTCAGCCGGGCGTTCTGTTCGGCGCAGGCGACTGCCTCGGGGACGATTTCGATGCCGATCAGCCGCTTTACGCGGTCGCTCATGGAAAGTCCGATGGTGCCGGCTCCGCAGTACAAATCCAGGAGTGTTTCATTGCCGCAAAGCTGTGCGCGTTCGGCGGCAAGGCGGTAGAGCTTTTCCGCGGTATCGTGGTTGACCTGATAAAAGGAACCGGCGGAAATGCGGAAGCGTTTGCCGCACAACATATCTTCGATGTAATCGTGCCCGGCAAGCAACTCGTATTGCTCGCCAAGGATCACGTTGGTATTCTTCCTATTATAATTGAGAAGCACCGATGCGACGGCAGGAAAGCGTGCCGTGATTGCCGCGGCAAGCGCATGTTTTCCGGGCAATTCGCCGTTGACGACCAGGCAGACCATGATCTCGCCGGTCTGTTTGCCGATGCGCAGGTAGATATGGCGCAAAATTCCCTTTCCGGTCTGCTCCTGATAGGCGGGAATTTTTGCGTTGTCCGCATATGCGCAGATGAAACGAACGATCTGCGAGAAAACATCCGGCTGAATTGCGCACCCGTCAAACGGGATGATATTGTGTGATCTGACGGCATAGAAGCCGGCGACCGTATGACCTTTGAGTGTACCGACCGGGTACTGCCCCTTGTTCCGGTATCCGCGGCAATCGTCTGTCGGGACGGTTTCGCACACCTCGACATCCGGCATTCCGTTTTTGACAAATTCCCCTCTGACCAGTTCCCGCTTAAGGGACAGCTCATATGCATAATCCAGATGCCGGAACGCACATCCGCCGCAGGCATTGGGGGCGGCACAGAAAGAATCTGCCGCACGGAACGGCGAGCGCTGTGTAATCTCCTCCAACCGTCCGATCAGCAGATTTTTTCTGACCTTGATGACTTTTGCCGTCACGACATCGCCGGTAACGGTTCCGTTGACAAACAGAACCATGCCGTCGTCCAGCCGTCCGAAGCCGATGCCGGTATTGTTCATCCCCAGAATCCGGACGGAAAATAGGCTATTTTCTTCGTATTTACGCATCAGATATAAAATTCACATCCGTCGTCCAGACGCAGACAACCGATTCTGCCGCTTTCCGCGGTGCCGCAGTCAATACAGATACTGCCGTTTCCGTAAGCGATTTTTCCGTCCGCAGTCGGCACATGTCCGACAATCACGGTGGTATCCGGCAGATATGCCCGCGTCATGTCCAACGGCTCCGTCACAAACGCCTCGGGACCGAGGTCTTCCAGCGACACACCGGGACCGAACCCGGCAATGCCGGCGTGAACGAGCAGGTAGTGTTTGCCCTTGAGCGTGACCTCCTCATAGAGTGCCATATCTTCCAGATATTCCAGAACACCCTCGCGCATTTCCGCATCCAGGGAGCGATAGCCCTCCAGGGTTTTCTGTCCGCCGTCCTGCATCCATGCCATCATCTCGGTCACATAAGACGAATCCGGCTTATCCGTTCCGGTTTTCAGCATTTTTTCAAAACCGGACAGCATCCGTGCCGCGCGCAGATCGTGATCGCCCAAAATCGGATACACATTATACCGGACGCTCAGATCCACGATCAGCTCCATACTTTCGTCTCCGTAATCCACAATATCGCCGATCACATACAGAACATCGGTCTCCCGAAAGGAAATCTCCTGCAGCAGCTGCCGGAATTTTGTCTGATTTCCATGCAGGTCCGCAACCACATATGTCATTTTTGTGCCCTCCGCTTTCCGTCGTTTACTACAGGCTTCACCGCGCCGTTCCGATGGTGCATTACGGCGAATCCTGCCTTTTCTCTGCTATAACTATAGCACATTTTTCCGCACTTGTCAAGGAGGAGCCGCATCCTCACCCGGGGCAGGAGCATTTACTTTTCGGAAGAAAAAAGGATACGGCGCAGGACTTCATTTGGGCAGAGTGAGAAACGAGTGGCAATACCAAAGCCGCAGATGATACGACGCAAATAACTTGCTTTTAACCGCCCTGTTCACCAATAAAGGCAAAACTTGCCGTATAGAAGGTTTTGCCTCCTGCGAATTAGAGTGATGTCGGGATATGTCCATTTTCAAAAGGAACAACGTGGTCAGCAATCGTTGATGAAGCGAGCCTGTGAGATATGAAGATCGTCGTCTTGTCCTTCGCAATATGAAAATATTCATCTTAAGGCATTACCGCGTAATTCCGATGGTGCAATTGCGCAGTCGGATTTTTCGTCAGACAATACAAAAATTCGCAGGCTGTAGCAGCGCTACTGGCAAGGATTTTTGTGAAGTATGACGAAAAAGATGCAAGCAAGTATGCCTGTGCAACTTGCGCTGCGTGGATTGCGCGGTAATGCCTTAAGCTCAATCAGTCTGTATACATTGACAGTTGCCGTCACAACCTTCTTCCCGATTGCCGCATCCGGAAGGTATCCTTACGAATCCTCCCGTTCCTTTTCCCGGTTCATCATGCGCAGAGCGCCCGGATGACCGAATTTGGCCGCTTTGGAAAACCAGTTCATGGCTTCCCGCCGGTTGCGCATCCGGAGTCCGATTCCGCGATCGTAGCACAGTCCCAGGCTATAGCACGCATCGGGATTGCCCGCTTTTGCCGCCTTCAGCAACCACTCCACCGCCTCTTCCTCGGCGGCACGCACGCCGTGCCCCTGTTTGAGGCACCAGCCGAGGCTGTACTGCGCACCGACACTGCCGAGTTTTGCGGCAATCCGGTAGCAGGAGACCGCCATCGAGGCATTCTGCGGGAAAAGGTTGCCGTAAAAGAACGCTTCTCCCAGCCGGTTATAGGTCTCCGCAAAGGCGGGATCGTCCGCCGCGGACAGCGGTTCCGGCTCTCCGCGCAGTTCCGTGGGGGTGGGAATCGCCGCAAGCAGATCGCTCAGAAACGGGTGCGGTTTCCGGGCGAAAAGGAATTTCAGCACCTCCATGGTTTCCGCATGTCCGGCAA
>FR890511.1:14907-16727 GCA_000433415.1 Clostridium sp. CAG:448 | reverse complement strand
GCCGGCGCACCGACAAACCGATTCGTTATTCAATCATAATCCGGTTGGCGGAATCAAGCTTTTTCTGATCGACCTTGGGCAGAATCACGGACAGAACGCCTGCCTCATATTTTGCCTTGACCTCTTCGGGTCTGACGTTCCCGACATAGAAGCTCCGTGAGCAAACGCCCGCATACCGCTCCTGGCGGAGGACACGCCCTTTCTTGTTTTCCTCTTTTTTATCCAGACCCTTCTCTGCGCTGACGGTCAGATACCCGTCCTTGATATCCAGATGGATCTCGTCCTTTTTGAAGCCGGGCAGATCCACTGCCAGCTCGTAGCTGTCATCCATCTCACGAATATCGGTCTTCATCAGATTTCTTGCGTTCTTTCCGTAAAGCGGATTGTGCGAACCAAAGAAACCGCCGTCAAAGAAATCATCCAACATATTCTCACCAAAAATGCTCGGTACCATACTGAATCCCTCCATTATATCGATTGTATTGATGACTTTTGTGTCATACCGAAAGCTGTGACCTTTCCGTCACAGTGATGCTCTTCCCGTCTTTTCATCCGGGCTGCCTGAAAACATCACACACATCGGAACCACTCCGTTTCCCTTTTCTTTTTACGTCTACTATTATACGCTTTTCTCTTGCAAAATCAAGAAATCTGTGGTACAATCAATCTGAAATCGCTTGTGCTGTGCGCACAAACACGTCCGAAGGAGGGTGAGAACTTGTCCCAGCTGTCCCAACCGCAACAGCCGCAATGGCAATCCGGCGATCTGTCCGCCTTGTTCACGGAATTTTTTGAACAGGACGACCTGAAAAAACTGGCGTCGGATACCGGCGCCTATCTGGGCTGCCCGCTGCTCGTGCTTGACGACGCCTTCCGCGTCGCGGCGGATTTCTGCCCGGCAGATTTCCGTGATCCGCTGTTCCGGAACGCCGTGGCACAGGGTGCCATCACCTACGAGGTCAGTGCCGTCATCAGCAAAAGTTCCGCGCTCTCGGCAGGAAACGCGGACTTCGTCACCCCGGAGGGCAGTCCCTTCCGCCGGCGTTTCGCACCGTTGATCTGCAGCGGCGTCCGGCTGGGCTACCTTGTCTGCGTGGATACGGACGGGCACCTGTCCCGGGTTCCGGCACAGACCTGGCGGCAGATCGACCTGCTGCTTGCCAAACAGCTTTTCATCGAAACCAGCCGGCAGGACAAACCGTTTGAAACCGCCGAGGACATTCTGATGCACCTTCTGAACGGCGGATTCCCCTCCGCCGCCTACTTCCGCCTCCAGACCGCCGGCACCTACCTTGCGGACTTTCACCCGTTCGCGTTTGCCCTGATGGATCTGGACGCCTGCCGCAGCCGTCCTCCCAAGGCACGGCATCTGAAGGAGGAGATCGAAACCCGGTTTCCCGATTCCCATCCCTTTCTGCACCGGGGAGACGTTTTCCTGTTTCTGCAAAGAGAGTGCGACGCGGACGCCCTTCCTGCCCTTACGCGCGATTTCGGCGCAAACATCCTTGTTTCGGAGCCGATCCGGGATCTGTTCGACCTGCCGTCCCTGTACCGCGCGGCGCGCGACGCACGGGACATGCTCGCAAAAAGCGCGCCCGGCGGCGCCCTCGTTTGCACCGTGGCGCAGCTGCGCACGCCGCTGCTTCTTCAGCACCTGCAATCCCGCACCGATCTCATTTCCCCGGCGCTCCTCGCGCTTGCCGCACACGACCGCAAAAAAGAAACGCAATACTGTGAAACGCTGTATTTCTATCTGATCTGCAGCCGCTCACTCAAAAGAACCTGCGACGCGCTGTATACCCACCGCAATACGGTATTGT
>FR890511.1:13975-14845 GCA_000433415.1 Clostridium sp. CAG:448 | reverse complement strand
GGCATTCCGCTTGACGACCCCGCGCGGCACACCGAACTGCTGCTCGGCACGGGAATGCTTTTGTTCGGAGCCATGGGTCCTTCGTTCTTTCTGCGGGCACTGCCGCAGCCGGATTCCGCATCCGACGCACAGGAAGAAACATAAGGCTTCACCGCACAGCGCAATCGCACACGCGGCAAAGCCTAAAAAAAACAAATCAAGGCATTACCGCGTAATTCCGATGGTGCAATTTGCACTGCGCGGATTGCGCGGTAATGCCTCAAAACGGAAAAGAGAAAGGAAACACCTCATGAAAGAAAACAGAAAACTGCTCCGGGAAGTCCTTGAGGACATCCGGCATGATATGACGGACGAGGAAGTCCTCAACCTGCTGGCGGACAGCAAAATCTCCGTCAGCCCCGAAAAGGAGAAAGAAAAATACACGCTCGGACAGCGGGCTGCGGATTCCATCGCGAAATTCGCGGGCAGCTGGGCATTCATCTTTTCGTTCACCGGCGTGCTGGTGCTGTGGATGATCGTCAATGCCGTCCTCGCGGCAAACGCGTTTGACCCCTTCCCGTTTATTCTCCTGAACCTGGTGCTTTCCTGCGTGGCAGCCATTCAGGCGCCGCTGATTATGATGAGCCAGAACCGCCAGGAAGAAAAGGACCGCCGCCGCGCGGAAAACGATTACAAAGTCAACCTGAAAACCGAAATCATGATCGAAGATCTTTACGACAAGGTCAACGCCATCCTTGCCAAGCAGTCGCAACTGGAAAAAAAGCTGTCGGAGAAAACCGGCGAAGAAGCGAACGACGCAAAGGAAGCAAAGGAAGCCAAGGAAGCCAAGGAAGAATCGAATCAGCCGTAATGCCGCAGGCGGTGTTCGGA
>FR890511.1:12762-13927 GCA_000433415.1 Clostridium sp. CAG:448 | reverse complement strand
AGCAGCCAGTCCATCGCATTGACCACCACGATGCCGTCGTAATTGCCGGGCGTGAAGCGGTCCGGGGTGATCACCGTTTTGGGGTAGTTATCATGGATGGCTCTGAGCGGTGCCATTTCCCTTTCAAAAGCGGTTTTCTCCATCATGGATGCCGTGACCCGGCAATAAAAGACCTCCTCGTTTTTCCGGGCGCATCAAAACGTTCCGCCGGATAGGAGATATACGGTTCCACCAGCGCCTCCACATAGTCGTCAACCGTATTCTGCAACGCCTTTTGTCAACAAAAATTCCGATTTCGGCATTTGAACACAAAAACGCAAACTTTATTCCGATTTCGGCATTATCCGACAAAAGGATGCAAAAAGCGGTGCGCGCTTGTAAAGGATTCTGACGCAACCCTATGCGCCGTTGCCCGTTTTTTATGAAAAATGTCCTTTGACTTTTTTCCCGAAATGTGATACAATCATACCGTTGCGTAGCAGAAATGCGTAAGTCCGAACGAATGGGCTTACGCATTTCCGCTTTTTTATTCTCTTTATTACGGATTTTACGGAGGTATCAATCATGGAAGAATCCCAACAGTTCCTTGCCACCGAAAAAGTCGGAAAGCTGATGCGCAAGTATGCGCTTCCATGCGTCATTTCCCTGCTTGTCGGTGCGCTGTATAACATCGTCGACCAGATCTTCATCGCCAACGCCGACTACCTCGGCTCCTACGGCAACGCGGCAAACACGGTGGTCTTTCCCCTGACCGTGGTTGCGCTGGGGATTGCGGTCTGCTTCGGCGACGGCTGCTGTGCCATGGTCAGCGGACTGCTCGGCAGCGGCAGACGCGAAGAGGCAAAAGACGCGGTCGGCAACACTGTTCTTTTGACCGTCATCGCAGGGTGCGTGCTGACGGTCGTGTATCTGATCTCCGGCGACGCGCTGATTACCCTTTTCGGCGGGCGCGTCAATGCGGAAACCTTTGCGCTTTCCCGGGAATACTTCTTTTACATCTCGCTCGGCATTCCGTTCTACCTGTTCGGGCAGGCGTCAAATCCGGTCATCCGTGCCGACGGAAGCCCGAAATTCGCCATGATCTCCACGCTGGCGGGCGCCGCGGCGAATCTGATTTTGGACCCCGTTTTCATCTATGGATTCCGCTGGGGGATGATGGGGGCGG
>FR890511.1:12001-12747 GCA_000433415.1 Clostridium sp. CAG:448 | reverse complement strand
TTGCCTCGGTCATCGGTCAGGTGCTGACCGCGGCGCTCTCGGTCGCTTATCTGTGCCGCCCCAAGAGCATCCGGCTGGACAGAACCGCATTTCTCCCGCGGGCACGCATCATCGGGCGGGTTGTATCGCTCGGACTGTGCAGTTTTCTTGCGCAGATTTCCCTGGTCGCGGCAATGGCGGCAATCAACAACATGCTTCGCAAATACGGCGCGCAGGACCCCGTGTTCGGGCAGGAACAGTACGCGCAGATTCCCATGGCGGTGGTCGGCATCGTGATGAAGTTCTTCCAGATCGTGATCTCCGTCGTCATCGGCATGGCGGCAGGATGCATTCCGATCGTCGGCTTCAATATGGGCGCGCAAAAAACCCGGCGGGTGCAGAAGCTGTTCACTTTGCTCCTATGCTATGAGGGAATCCTCGGCGCGCTTGCGCTCGTATTCGTCGAGTGCTTTCCCCGTGCCCTGATCGGCATTTTCGGCGCGCAGAACGAAAGCGTGTATTACACGGACTTCGCCGTCCGCGCATTCCGCATTTACCTGTGCATGATCGTCCTCGCCTGCGTCAACAAAGCGACCTTCATCTTTTTGCAGGCAATGGGCAAAGCGGTGGAATCCACCCTGCTTTCCATGGTGCGTGAGATCGTGTTCGGCGTCGGGTTTGCCCTGCTTTTGCCGCGCTTTTTCGGGCTTTCCGGCGTGCTTTGGTCCATGCCCGTATCGGACATTCTGACCGCCGTCATCCCGGCA
>FR890511.1:7905-11900 GCA_000433415.1 Clostridium sp. CAG:448 | reverse complement strand
GCATATTCTGCACGGCGCATTTAGGCTCATATCCTGATGCGTAAAAGCGCCCACGCCCCATGCCCAGTCCGACCGAAAAGGGTCGGGCTTTTTTGCCGTCCGGGGGAAAAATTCTGCCGCCTGGGCAGTTGCAAAACGGGCGCGCTTATGGTAGAATAAAGCGGAGCGAAACGGAAACAAGTCAAAATTTACGGAGGCAAACAATGAACGAAATATGGGAACGGCTTTACCGGGAAGCGCACAGGGTTCTGAAACCGCGCAAGGTATCGGAAATGATGGAAACGGCGGGGGTTGCCGCGGCGGGGGGGACGAAAAACGGGCGGTGGAATCGACATCCGGAAACATCTATGTCGGCGTTTGCGTCGACAGCGCATGCACGCTCGGAATCTGCGCCGAACGGAATGCGATTTTCAATATGCTGACAAACGGTGAAGACGCAATCCGGCGCGTGGTTGCCGTGAACCGGGACGGAAAAGTGTTGGCACCCTGCGGCGCCTGCCGGGAGCTGATGGCACAGCTCATGCCCGACCGTTACCGAGAAATCGAAGTGATGATGGACTACGAAACGGGCGAGGTGGTGACGCTCGGCGCACTGATGCCCCGCTGGTGGATCTGACTTTTCCGCCCCCGGCAAACGCGCCGTCGCAAAACAGACCCAAACAGATCAAAACAGACAAGGAGGACTCTATGCTGAATCGACTCAGAATGTACATGAGCACCGGCACGATCGGAGGCTACTTTCTCCAGGCACTGCCGGTTGCGGTTTTGGCGGTTGCGGTCTGGCTTGCCGTCCGGCTGCCGCTCTTAAAACGGAAAAAAGCGCCCATCCGCTGGCAGGACGAGCTTTTGCGGGCGCTCTTTGTCTGCTATCTGACCGGGCTTTTCAGCCTGGTTCTCCTGCCCGCCAATTTCTGGCTGTCGGTTTACGACGGCATTTTCCTGAGCCGGTGGTCGGGCATCGGTCGGCTCTTCCGGCTGGGGGACATCAACCTTACGCCCTCGCTCGTCGAATGGATCCGGGGAGACCTGACCGTGAGCGCCTGGCTTGTCACCATGCTGGTCTTCAATGTTCTGATGTTTATCCCGCTCGGCTTTTTTCTGCCGATACTCACACGCCTGAAAAGCAAACGGACAATGCTCCTGCTTGCCGCCGCCGTTCCGCTCCTTTGCGAGACCTGGCAGATCTTTGTCGGTCGGAACTTTGACGTCGACGACCTGATCTGCAACTTTGCCGGCATCCTCATCGGCGCCGCCGTTGCCTTTGCCGTCCTGCGCCGGTATCCGGATGCGGAAGAAGCAGGGGAAGCGGGAAAGACAGATTCCTGATGATGTCACCATATCCCCCGCAATTGTGGATGTATCCAAATTCCGCAATTGCGGGGACGTTTTTGTTGACAAAATCGAACGGATATGGTACAATAAATTTGAGATACAGGCAAAACAAACCAAAGGAGGGTTCCCCATGCAGAAAAAAACATCCAAACGGAAGCTGATCATCCTGCTTGCGTCCGTTGCGGTTCTTTTGGTCCTTTCCGCCTTTTTCTTTGCGCGGATTCCGCAAAGAATCGCGGCAGATCAGCTCAACAAAGCATCCGACCTGCCCTACGGCTTTCTCGCATCTCCCGATTTCACAAATGAGAATTTCCGCATCATCGACGGGTTCGGCACCACGGGGTACTATGACCGCAAATATGCGGAGGAAACGAAGGAAGCGGAGGAAACCGGCACTTCCGGCGAACCCGGTCTGTCCGACGACTGGCTTTTACGGCACGGGGCGGTCGTCTGGTGGACGTCCTCCTACCCCGACGCGGTTGTGGGTTCGTCCAAAATCACGCCCATCGTCTGCCCCGACCCCGCCTACCGCATCTTCGGGTGCGCCGCCGGTGACGACATCGGCACCTTCTCTGCGGCACTGGTGCGCGCCGGGTTCAAGCAAAGCAGCGCCCGCCGCTACACCTACGCCAAATGCGGCATCCACATCACGCTGATCCCTGACGATACGCGCACAAAAGTCGCCTATTTCTCGGTGCAGGCAGAGTCCGGCAATCTGTTCGGGGTGCAGTACTGAGCGCCTCTGCGCGCAACGGCGTGTTGACGCTGGACCCGTGAAACCCGAAAACAGGACGGATCCCCCCGCGGAGAGACTTTGGAGACTCCCGGATGGGACGGCTTGAAGAAGTCAATCGGATAACCGGAGATTCCGTTTTGTCTGCTCCCTACTGCATACTTTCTGACTCTATTGCTTTGCTTTTATTCCACAGTGGGCAGAGTCACGGTCACAGGGGTGTAGCCAAGGTTCAGATAAGCATAATAATACTTCATGGTGTTTTCGTAGTAATAATTAACGTTAAATTCTATTCCGCTGAACTTTTTTTCGGTGTTGAAATAGACGTCGCATCCGCCACGGATCACCCAGCCGAAGTATTCTTCTCCCTCTTTCCGAGCAGGAAAATCCTCTCTGGATTCGTATTTGTTTATTCCGTCATATTCGAATTGGGAGAAATTGTCGGCAACCAGGGAAAAGATCCCTGACAACAACCACGCCAATTCCAACTGAGATACCTCGGTCTTCTGCCACTTTCCGTCCACTTTGCGGTATTCAAAATATTTCTTGCCGTCTTTTTGAATATATTACACACATTATACTCCATACTCCGTTCGTTTTTCCTTGTCAAGGAAAAATATCGGCGTGCACTGCGCAATTCCGATGGTGCAATTGCGCAGTTAGAGTTTTCATCAGACGATACATAAATTCGCAGGCTGTAGCACAAAGGATCCGGACGCACCCCGCCCAAACACATCTGCCGGCATCGCTACACCTTCAGAACAAAGTGATTCTTGTGATAATCAAGCAGTCCGTCCTTTTTCATTTTTCCCAGCTCCAGCGACAGACCGCTGCGCTCGACTGCCAGGTAGTCCGCAAGCTGCTGGCGGGAAAAAGGAATGTCGAATTCGTATCTGCCAAGCCTTTGCGCCTGTGCGGAAAGGTAGGACATGATTTTTGCCCGTGTGGTGCGCTGTCCCATATGCGTGAGTTTTTCACCCAGACGCAGATTTTTCACGGCAAGCTCACCCAGAAGGTTCCGGAGAATCCGGCTGTGGTGCGCGCAGGCGGACGGGCAGACGTGCAGGATGCGGCTGACGTTCAGAAACAGAACGGTGACGGGGGTCTGCGCGATGACGCTGACCGGGAGTCCGGAACCGGGCGCGCAGGCATACGCGGCGGCAAACGTCTGCCCCTGCCCCGCTCCGGACAGAATATTGCGGTTCCCCCAAATATCCTCCTGAATCATCAGAACGCTTCCCGACAGCACCAGCCCCACCGCGTCCGCCGCATCGCCGGCACGCAGCACAAAGGCTCCCTGCGGGAAGTCCTTTTTTCTGGGGTCCAGGCAGGTCAGCATGGCGGCAAGCTCCTCCTCGGAAATCCCCGCAAAGAGCGGAGACGACAGCAGCACGGAAAAAAATTCTTTCATAAAAAATCCCCAAAAATCCTCTTTCGTTGAAAATTCAACCGACATACGGATTTTATTATACTATAATATGGGCAGAAAAGCAAGGAGGCATGAACATGAAAAGAAGAATTATTGAAATCGACCGGGAAAAATGCAACGGCTGCGGCGCCTGTGCCGCCGCCTGTCACGAGGGCGCCATTGTCATGGAGGACGGCAAGGCGAAGCTTTCGCACGACGACTACTGCGACGGTCTGGGCGACTGCCTGCCCGCCTGCCCCACCGGAGCGATCTCCTTTGTGGAACGCGAGGCTGCCGCTTACGACGAGGCGGCAGTGCTGGCAAACAAGCAGAAAAAGATGCAAAAGGAAGGAATGCCCCTGCACGGCGGCTGTCCCGGCATGCGGGCAAAAGCCATCCGGCACGCGGAACCGTCCGGCACGGAAACTTCCCCTGCCCCGACGCAGAGCCGCCTTTCCCAGTGGCCCGTGCAGATCAGGCTCGTTCCCGTGAACGCCCCCTATTTTGACGGCGCAAAACTGC
>FR890511.1:2001-7900 GCA_000433415.1 Clostridium sp. CAG:448 | reverse complement strand
CGCAAAACTGCTCATCGCCGCCGACTGCACGGCTTACGCCTACGCCGCCTTCCACGAGCGCTTCATCAAAGGGCACATCACGCTGATCGGCTGCCCCAAACTGGACAGTGTGGACTACGCCGAAAAGCTCACCGAGATCATCCGCCGCAACGACATCCGGAGCGTGACCGTCGTGCGCATGGAGGTCCCCTGCTGCGGCGGACTGGAGCACGCGGCAAAAACCGCTTTGCAGAACAGCGGCAAATTCATCCCCTGGCAGGTCGTGACCGTCTCCACGGACGGAAATATCCTTGACTGAAAAAAGCGGGATGTGCGGAATAGATTGCAGGCTGTTTTGTTTTCAGGCGGCGCTGATCCGAACACGCGGTTTTGCCGTTTTACCTGGGCAGAGGCAGTCTTTTTGGGGACTGCCTCTGTATTTTTCGGATTCCGCCGTCCGCGGGCGCTTTCGGGCGCAGTTTCGGAATATTTTCTCCCAGCCGCAGTTTTTTTCAAAAATGTCTTGACAAATGCGGCAATCCGTGGTAGAATGCACCCGGTAGATAAATTCTTCTGTAAAGGAGGCGATTATGATGATGAACGCTAATATTGATCGGATGTCATATGGATCGCCTGCGGCACGCTAAACGCAAGGTTATATGGATTTTTTGCACATCCGGTTCCGGGTGTGTTTTTGTTTGCACGAAGAGCAAACGTTTGCACAGAAAGCAAACTGATGATTTTTGCACCCGAAGGGGTGCTTTTTGTTTTTTTCGGAAAGCCCCGCATAGCGTTCAAACGGAAAAACAGCCGACCGAAAGACGTACTTTTCACTTTTGAAATCCGAAAAAGAAAGAGGGGATGCCCATGAAGAGATTAAAAAACAAACTGTTGTCCATGGAATCCGACACCACCACATACAAGGCAATGTATGAAGGCAGCATGTCGGTCATCGATCCCGCATCCACACTGCCGCCGTATGTGGATTACAGCGCGACCTATTACAACGAAAGCATCGGATTCGACATTACTGCCGCGCACAAACTGGCGCAGGATCAGCCGACCGTAACCGTCCGTATTCCCTGTGCCACACTCGGCATCGATCCGCCGGAGCCGTCCGCCGAGAGCGCGGAAGCGGATTACTGCCTCCGCGCCTTCCGGAAATACATGGAGGAGCTGAATGCCGGACTGTATAACCGCAGCCGCCCCGACAGCGAAAACGGCAAATATGACCTGTGCGCGCCGGGCGGAGAGGTTGTAAAAAGAAACACCGCCTATTTTGCCCTGTGTCCGCAGAAGGACTATACAAACGGTCCGGGTTCCGTCGTCTATCTTTTGCGCGACGGCATTCCCCGTCCGCCGCTGATGTGTCTCTGTATCCGCATCCGGGTACAGCTTCCGCAAAAAAAGCTGCGCAAGGCCCTGCAGATGATGTGCCGCGATCTGCCCGACGCCGTGGGCCGGTTTGTCCGGGATTTTGATCACGAAGAACTGAAGAAGGCAGCCGCGCTTGCAGAAAAGCAGGCCGCCATCCGCGCATGGCTGAAGGGCAGCGATTATTGCGCGTTTGTCGCCAACGGCAGTATTCTGCCGCGCGCCAAGGGAACGGACCTGCCTATGCCCGATGCCGTTCCGTTCAAATCCTCCCCCGGCGATGAAATTGAAATCTGCGGCGTGCGGGGCATGGGAATCAAAAAAGGGGTAACCGTCATCACAGGCGGCGGTTATTCGGGAAAGTCGACACTGCTCGACGCCGTTTCCGCAGGCATTTATGACCACGCCCCGGGTGACGGACGCGAGCTTTGCATCACGGACGAAAGTGCCGTCACCATATCCGCAGAGGACGGGCGAAGCGTCAGGCATGTCAATATTTCGCCGTTCATCAAATGGTTGCCGGGTGGCGATACCGGCGATTTCTCCACCGATCACGCCTCCGGCTCCACCTCACAGGCAGCCAATATCATGGAAGCGGTCGACTGCGGCGCCGGGCTGCTGCTCATCGACGAGGACAGGAGCGCGACCAACTTTATGATCCGTGACTGCATGATGAAGGAACTGATTGAAAAAGAGCCCATCACGCCGTTTACCGACCGGGTCAACGAGCTTTTCCTGGCGCACGGCGTTTCCACCATTCTGGTAATCGGGGGCAGCGGAGAGTATCTTTCCGTCGCCGATCAGATCTACATGATGGAAGATTATCTGATTCAAAACGTGACCAAAAAGGCAAAGGACATCTGCCGTTCCCACCACGTGACGGCTTTTCCTCCCCCGTTTGCCGATTGGCGGCAGTGCAGAACGCTTTATTCCGACCGCTTTTCCTCTTATCCCGCCGGCAGCGGCACGGAAAGGCTTGAGGTTTCGGACATGGGCTTTCTCATCATGGGCGACGAAAAGATCGATATACGCGGGCTTCACGATATTGTATCGCCCCGGCAGCTCGATACGCTCGGTTTTATGCTGCGTTATCTGGCGGTGTCAAACGATCAAAGAAAGATAGACATTGAAAAGAAGATCGACGAGCTGTACGCGCGCATCGCCAAGGAAGGAATGGGCTTTCTCTATTCGCCCTTCTTTACGACCTGCAAAAGATTTCTCGATCTGCCCCGCAGGCAGGAATTGCGGATGCTCATCAACCGTATGCGAAAGATTCATATGGTAAAAGGTACGGACTGACGAAGCGTCCCCTCTGCCCGGATGAAAACCGACAGCTGAAATACATGGAGGTGGTGCGAATGAACCGAATCAAAATGACTGCAAAATCCCTCGCTTACGCATGGAATCTGCACCTTACGGCAGGCAAATTCCTGATTTTTCTGTACCCCATACTGACTCTGATAACAACCTCGTTTCCGTTGCTGTCCGCATTTTTACTGAAAAATATATTGGACGCCCTGACCGAGACCGCGCCCGCCATCGAAAAAATCCTTGTGCCGGTTCTCCTGTACGGCTTTTCGCTGGTCATTCAGCAGGGGCTCTCATCCCTGAGAGATCTGTCACGCAGTACGATTCACAAAAAGGCGGAGTGTCTGTTTGAGTGCCGCCTGTCGGAAAAGCTGGCGTCGCTCCCGATGGGATTTCTCGATTCCTCTGAGGGAAAAGACACCGTCGACGAAGTGAAATATACCAAAACGACAGTAATTCTTCTGCCGTTCCGCATGATCGATATTCTCGCTCTCATTTACGCCTTTGTCGTTGCATTTGCAACGCTTGCGGCATTTTCGCTCGGATTTTCGCTGATGTTCCTGGCATTCACTGTGCCGAGCGTTATTTTCAACGCATACTATGCCCGCAAATCGGATGAACTGCGCAGGGACACGGCGCCCGATGTCCGCAAATTCTGTTACTACCGCTGGATGCTCACGGATGCCTGGCCCGCCAAGGACGTGCGCATGTACGATCTGACCGATTCCGTCAAGGCGCGTTACAAGGAGGAGAAAGATCGTTATGTAAAAGCCAATCAGGCGCTTGACAAAAAGGTGCTGCGAGGCTCTCTCGGGATTGAACTGTTCCGCAGAAGCGGAGAGATTGTATTCATTGCATACGTCATTTACCGGGCTGTAAACGGCGCGATCAGCATCGGCGATATTGCGCTCTATATCGGATTTGCGCACAGCATTTCCAATTCCTTTGGGCGTGTAATCTGGCTGATCACCGATGTATACAGCCGCATTTCCGAACAGATGCGCACCCTGTTTGATTTCTTTGCGACCGAAACCGAACAGGCGGGTGGCAAACGGCAGCTTACATCCTTCCGGAGCCTCGTTTTTGACCATGTGCGCTTCAGGTATCCGCACACCGACCGGTATGTGCTGACCAACGTTTCGTTTACGCTGCATCGGGGAGATAAGCTATCCATCGTCGGCATAAACGGGTCGGGAAAATCCACCATCATCAAGCTGATGATCGGACTTTATGAACCGGAAGCGGGACAGATCCTTGTAAACGGGTATCCCATGTCGGATTACGACATACGGGATGTCCGAAAGCTCTTTTCGACACTGTTTCAGAGCTTTGCGCAATATCCGCTGACTCTCCGGGAAAACATTGCCTTATCCGCACCGGAGCGGATGAACGACAGCGCGGAAATCGAAAGTGCGCTGAAACAAAGCGGGGTGTACGTGGAGATACAGCCCAAACTGGAAAACGGGTTGGACTCCTCCATGTCCCGTCAGTTTGACGACAAAGGAACCGAGCTTTCCAGGGGACAATGGCAGAAGGTTGCGCTTTCCAGAGCATACTTCAAACATGCACCCATCATTATTTTCGACGAGCCCTCCGCGGCGCTTGATGCCGAGGCGGAAGACCGGATATTCAAGAACTTTGCGTCCATGTCCGACGGTAAAACGGGCATTATGATCTCCCACCGCATTTCAAGCGCCCGGATGTCCAACAAGGTCATCGTGCTGGACGGCGGAACGATTACCGAGCAAGGCACACACGAAGAGCTGGTTGCGCTTGGCGGTCTGTACGCCAAGCTTTACAACCTCCAGCGCGAGAAATACACGGCAAAGGAGAATTGCGCGCATGCATAATGAATTTCTGTTTTTAACGGTGCCGATTCGCACCGCACGCAAAGGAAAGGGGGTGAACGGTCAGGATGAATAAGATCAAGGCTTTCCTTTCCGGCATTTTCAAAAACGTCTGGTTCGGTATGAAGACCTGCTTTTTAGCGTCCCGGTTTTACTTCTCTATGAAGCTTGTGATTTTAATGTTCACGACATTGATTCCGCTTGTCAATTTATGGCTGTGGAAAGAAGTGCTCAACGGCATCATGGATTTCGCGAACAGCAAACGAACCGTTCTCGTATGTCTGGTCCTCTATCTTTCGCTGCTGTTGGCAACCTACCTGGTGGACCAATTCGACAACTACGTGCAGGAGCGCTACAGCGACGAACTGCATTTCTACATGGAAACGGTGATGATGGATAAAACCGCACGGATGGATCTGTCCTTTTTCGACTCAGCGCACATGGGTGACCGGGTCAGAGAGGTCCGGGATCAATTCACGACCGTGCTTGACGTGTCCTGGCTTGTGTTTGACATCATCTCCGCATTCATCAATGTGGCGGCAACACTGGTGATCGTCTGCACCTACCGGTGGTGGCTGGGTCTTGTCACGCTCGTACTTCTGGTTCCGTTTATGCTCTACAACAAAAAGCGCACCGAGCGCAGACTGCAAATGGACAAAGACCAGCTCCGGGATCGGCGAAAGAAAGACTATTACCGGGATGTGTTCTTTGACAACAACGTGCAGTTTGAACTCAAACTGCATCATATCGGTGCCTACTTCATCCGCAAATACAAGGAAACGTGGCAGAAGCTGTATAAAATCAATCAGACAGAGGAAATCCGGCACACCTTTATCAATACGCTGATTATGATTGTCAACGTGGCAAGCGAATTTTTGGTGCTTACCGTATCGGTGTTCGATGTTGTAAACAAACGGATCGGGATCGGTGATCTGCAATACAATCTCGGCATGGTTTCACGCTTGCGGAGTCAATCGCAAATGCTGATCAATCAGGTCAATCAACTGCTTGACGACCATACCCGCCTGACAGAACTGCAGGAATTTATGGCTATTGAGCCCGAAGCAGAAAAGAGCGGAACGCTCCAACCGTCTGCCAATCCCCGCATCGCATTTTGCAATGTGTCCTTCCGTTACCCCAATACAGAGCAGTACGTGCTGAAGGGTTGCTCCTTTACCATTGAACCGCACGAAAAGATCGGTCTGATCGGCCTGAACGGCGCAGGCAAATCCACAATTATCAAGCTGATGTTCCGTTTCTACGACCCGGAAAGCGGTTGCATTCGGTTGGACGGCGTGGATTTGAAGGAATACGACATTTACGCCGTGCGCAAAGTGTTCGGGGTTCTGTTCCAGGATTTCGTTACCTACTGCCTGCCGCTTCGTGAGATC